>JAGBZZ010000230.1 GCA_017652965.1 Clostridia bacterium
CCCGCTTTGTCACACCGGACGGCCGCCGCTTTGTCTTCGACTGGTACGGCCTTTACTACGGCTCGCGCAATTTCTACACCTGGAACAACTGAAAGCACAAACCCTTACACAAGCAGAAAAGAGAGAACAAAACGGTTTTAATCCGTAGTGTACTCTCTTTTTCTGTTAGTGATGTTTTTGCTATCGCAAAAGTGATGTTATTCGCTTTGCTCATAATGATGTTGCGCGCCAAGGCTCGCAATGATGTGATGTTTGCCCACTACGCCTTTAGGCGTAACATCATTCACGCAGTGAACATCACAAGGCGAAGCCGACATCATTTGCCCGCAAGGGCAAACATCATTCAGCGTGATTTGTCCGTTAAGGACATCACGCTGTCTGCGGGCGGTTTTTCCTTTTAGCCTTGATTGCCAAGGTCGGCCACCGCCTGGATGCGCAGGGTCGCACGCGAAACGGCGATCGCCTCGGCGGTGGTCATCATGGAGGGTCTGCCCTCGATCTCATCGAGGAAGTTGTCAAGCACCGTGCCGCGGGGCTCGGCCGCCTCGATTTTGCGCGGTGCGCTCTCCCCGTCAAGGCAGAGGGTAACGCCCGGCTCCGTCACGTTGAAGGAAAGCATGCCCCGCTCGCCCCATACGTGGAACTCCCAATAGTAGGGATAGGTGTAGCCCATCGTGTTGGGGGCGGAATAGGAGATATCGGCAAGCACACCGGCACCGCCCGACAGGGTCAGCATAAACTGGCCGCAATCAAGGAAGTGCGGCTCGGCCTTGGCGTAGGCGTTATAGGTACGGGCGGCGTTCACCCTTTCCACCGTCTTGCCGGTGAGGTAGGTCAGAAGGTCGATCCCGTGGACGGCAATGTCGTTGATGACCCCGCCGTGCTTGCCCTCCTCAAAGTACCAGGCAGGGCGGGTGCCGTACTGCAGGGGATGCTGACCGCCAAACTGGATATTGTGGATAGGCCCAAGCGTGCCCGCCTCAATCAGCGCCTTGGCGGCAAGGACGTTGCCGTTATGGCGCAGATCCAGCATCAGCCCGACAGAAAGGCCGCGCTCGGCCGAAAGCCGCTCGATCTCGGCAAGCTCCTCCTGCGAGGTGCAAAGCGGCTTATCCGCGATCACGTGCTTACCTGCACGCAGGGCACGGATGGCATGGCTGCCGCGGATGCCGTAATAGTCACCGATGGCAATAGCGTCCACGCTCTCGTCGGCCAGCACCTCGTCAAGCGTCTTATAGGGAAAGGTCATGCCGTGGGTCTTTTCCGCCGCCTCACGCGTTTCATCGTGCGGCTCGTAAGCGCCGGCAAACTCGGCGCGCGGGCTTTCACAAATGAGGCGGTACAGCATAAAGATGTGCCCGTGACGGCATCCGACAATTGCAATTTTCATAGTATGCTCCTCTTATGAACGGTAAAAATACTCTTGTAGCTTAAAGGCCGCCGCGCACCTGTCAAGGGCGTGGGGCTTACAGGAGGGTCTCGTCGTAGACAGCCCGTACCCCGCCGATGAATTTCGGGCGGGTGCGCGCCGCCACCACAAGCGCCTCACCGATGCGGGAATTTTCTAACCGTACGGGGACGGCGACCCGCCGCAGATGCATCCCGATAAGGGTAAGGCCGATATCCAGCCCCGCATCCGCCATCACAGCCTCCACCACCACAGGATGGCGGAAGGCGGCATAGGCCGCCGTAGCCATCGAGCCGCCCGCCTTCGGCTGCGGCACGACGTTTACGATCTCAAGCCCGCGTGCGGCCTCCTCCTCTAAGACGATCGCACGGTTCAGATGCTCGCAGCACTGGAAGGCAAGATGCACCCCGCGGGCGCTTGCCGCCTCGTACAGCCCGCGAAAGACGGCGGCCGCCACCTCGGGGGCCGAGTTCGTCCCGATCCGATCCCCAAGGATCTCGCTGGTCGAGCAGCCGACCACCAGGATACTGCCGGCCTGCAGGGCGGCCTTCTCGATCAGCTCGGTGGCTGTCAGGCGCGCCTGGTTATAAAGTGCTTCCATAGTCTTCCTCTTTTCTTATTCCACCGTCACGTACAGATAGCTTTGCGCCATCCCGCTTGCCGTGCCAAGGTAGCAAAGGATGCGGTAGCGCCCCGCCGTGATCGGCTCACCCTCCGCAAGGGGGGTGCCGTCCTCATGCTCGGGCACGGCGCCGCGGGCGGGGGCACCGTAGGCAAGGATCTCAAGGATCATCGCGCGGGAAAGCTCCTCGTAGGTATAGCCTGCCGCAGTCGCGGGGAGGCTGAGATGGCGGACGTTGGCGATCTCGTACACAAGGTGGAGGTTTTCTCCGTGTGCGACCGCATCGATCTGCATCAGAGAGGAGGCGATCCTGCCCTCCTCCACCGTCACAAAGGCGATCGGCACAAGCTCGCTTACGCGAATGCCGTCCTCCCTCGTGGCCATATAGACAACGGCCGCATAGGTGCCGCGATCCAGCCCCTGCGGCACGGCATAGTGCCCCGTGGCCGTCAGGGTGATCGCCTTACCCGAAAAGACGGTGGCGATCTCCTCGCCCCCCGAAAGCGGGACGGTGTTGACCCCGATCGGGTTGCCCTCCACGTCGATCAGCGAAAGGGCGACCTTCAGGACGTATTCCTCCCCCTCCTCAAAAAGGGCAAGGTCGGAGGCCGTGGCCGAGATGCCCGCAAGCGAGATCTGTCCACCCCTAAAGCTGTTGCTCCCCGCCGTTACCGCAAGGGGGGCAAAGTGCGCCCTGCGCGAAAGCTTTTGCTTTTCGGTCGCAACGGCGAAATCCTTCACCTCGTCGTAGGCGGCATAGGCCTCGTCATACTTCGAAAGCAGGACGTCACGGCCGCGCTCGGCACTTTCAAGGCTTGTCACCTTATGGCCGAAGAAGGAGAAGCTTTCGCCAAAGTTCTCGGCAAAGGACTTGGCGTGCGCCACCGAGGTGGCGGCCGTCTCCATATCGCAGGACAGCGAAAGCCCGATCTCTGCGGCATACTCGCCAAAGGCGACAAAGGCGCCATCAAGCGACATTTGGGGCTCGACCATCGCAAAGGTCATAGAGCCGTAGTACGTCCCCTCCCCGTACAGATACTGCACGTAGCCGCTCTCGGGGGCAAACGTGTTTTTCGGGAAGGCGTTGATATCGCTTGAGGGGGTGGTGTAGGTGCCCTTCCCGGTGACGATGGTATCCAAGCTGTTCGTGGCGTATACCCGCTCCTCTCCCTCCACGTACGCCGTGGGGGTGGAGACCGAAACCAGGCCGTCCGCAATGGCGGTAAAGTACAGGTCAAGCCGATAGGTGTTGGAGTCATCCCGCACGCGGAAAAGCTCGCGGTTATTCAGCGGGTCAAAGACGGTGTACCACTCCTTGCGGGTGCCCGCACTGTCCATGGTAAGCTGTGCCCCGTATCCGAGCCCGTCCTTGATGATATAGGGCGAAAAGTTTACGTGCCCACGGCCTATCGCCTCGTCGTAGAAATAGCCGAAGCGGGTGTTGACCCAGTACCCACGGGTGTTTTCGGCGATAAAGTAATCCTCAAAGCCGTTCGAGTTGCAGTACATATATTCGTACCGCTCCCCGGGGATCAGGACGGTGCGGATGCGCCCCGTCGTCCCATCGTCGTACGAATAGAAGGAATACATCTCGTAGACGTTTTTGGCCGTCTCGTCGGTATAGCGGTAATAGACGTGAATATTCTGCTCGGCAGTCAGGACAAGCAGGACGTCCTTCGTCTCATACACGCGCAGCATATGCATCTCTCCGCCAACGGCCACCCATTTGTCGGTGACACCGACCTCATCCTTCATATGCGAGATCGCGGCGGCCGCCGCGGTCGCTTCCCGCTCGATCCCTCCAAGGAACTGATCAAACTCCACCATCGAGGAGGAGAACGGGTCAAAATCCGAAGCCTGGTAGGTGTGCCCCTCGGTCAAAAAGCTCTCCCCCCGGATGCCCAAGCGCTTTTCGCTTGTGCGGTGATAGGTCGTAGCCTTGGAAAGCGGGGCACTCAGCCCAACGTTTATATCCTTGGCCACATGGTCGGGGTCAAGGCGCTCGTTAGCCAGCAAAAGCCGTGCGGCCTCGGTACCCGAATCCAGCTTCTTTGCAAAAAGGCCGCACCCCGCCAGCGAGGTCGTCAGGCTGACCAGCATCGCGGCGACAAGGGCAAGGGACAGTACTCTTTTCATAAGCATCTCCTTATATTCTTATTTTTTATGCGGCGGCCACGGTCGGCCGTAGGTTTTTTTGCTGTCAGTATATCATATTTGAAGGAAGAATGCAAGGCGTTTTTTCGGATTTCCCCGCGCGGGGGTGGCAGGCGGGGGCTTCTTTTCGTTTTTTTCTGCCCCTCGCTCTTGCATCCCGCGCGTGAGCGTGCTATAATGGATGCTATCAAAGACGGGCGCGAGGCGCAAGAAAGGCATTGCCATGAAATCCTATCCGATCATCGATTTCCACTGTCATATCTACCCCGACAAGATCGCAAAGAAGGCCTCGCAAAGCACCGGCGAATTTTATCATATGCCCTCGCGGCTTGACGGCAGGATCTCCACCCTCATCGCACGCGGGGAGGCCGCGGGCATTTCGCATTTTGTGGTGCAGTCTGTCGCCACAACGCCAAAGCAGGTCTCCAGCATCAACCGCTTTATTGCCGATGCGGTGGCGGCCGGCGGCGGCCGCTTCACCGGGCTTGGCACCCTTCACCCCGACAGCACCGATATAGAGGCGGAGATCGGCGAGATCATCGCCCTCGGGCTTCGCGGGGTCAAGCTGCACCCGGATATCCAGGCCGTCGCCATTGACGACCCCCGCATGCATAAGATCTACGAGCTTTGCCGCGGGCGGCTGCCGATCCTGATGCACACGGGCGACCACCGCTTTGACTACTCCAACCCCAACCGCATGCAGCCGATCCTTGCCGCCTATCCCGACCTTACCGTGATCGGGGCGCATTTCGGGGGCTGGTCGGTCTGGGAGGATGCGGTCGCGCGGCTTTCTGCCTATCCGAACCTGTACGTGGACTGCTCCTCCACCCTCTACGCCGTCACACGGGAAAGGGCGCGCGAGCTGATCGATGCCTACGGGGCGGGGCGGGTGCTTTTCGGCACCGATTATCCGATGTGGCTCCCCGAAAGCGAGATCGAGCTTTTCATGCAAATCGACCTTACCGAGGACGAGCGGCGGGACATCCTCTACCGCAATGCCGCCACCCTGCTTGGTATACCGATACCGTGAAAGAGGCGTGCGGATTTCGGAACTCTAAATTCAATCGGGTCGCGAGGATGCAAAAATGATCCCCCCGTAAAAAACGGGGGTATTTCAGTTTCGGGTAAAACCCTAAATATTACCGGCGACGCACAAGTGCGCTTTTTATTGGCCTGCCAGCCGTGCAATTGTTACTTGCTACCCGTAAACGGGTTTCACCATAAGCCTCCCTTGTGTAAAGGGAGG
>JAGBZZ010000021.1 GCA_017652965.1 Clostridia bacterium
AACAGACCTTTCCAAGCTTTCGCGGAAAGGTCTGGTTTTTGTTTGGAGTTGTGTATGGAATGGCGTTGCATAAAAAAAGACGAACCGAAGTTCGTCTTTTTATTTTGGTGGAGCGGGTGCAACGAAAATCGAACGGCTATAAAAACGTCGCTTGGATTACCCGCGCGGCGGATTTTCGGGATGCGCTTTTAAAGGTATCCGGGGGTGCGAAGCAAGAAAAAGCCCCTTGGCTTGATCAAGCATCGGGGCCTTTTCATATACACGTAAATTTTTTGCGGTAATCCTTCGGTGAAAGGCCGCTGTGCTTTTTGAAAAGGCGACTGAAGTATAAGACATCCTCAATGCCGCAAAGGCGTGCGATCTCGCCGACGTTGTAAGCGGAATTGGTGAGAAGATAACACCCCTTGTTGACGAGAAGCGCGGTGTGGTACTGCTGTGGCGAGGTTCCCATCACGTCCTTGAAGATTTTGATAAAATAGCTTTTGCTGAGGTTGCAAAGCCGTGAAAGCTCCTCGTTGGTAAGCTGGGATCCGCCGTCGGAATGTATTGCGGAAAGAGCAGGGCGGATCATTGCCATGCTTTTCTCCGTGGCCGTGTCGGTATGGATCTTTTGCGCGATTTTAGCCATCAGCGCAATCAGCCGCCCCTCACATAAGCGCTCCGCAAATTCGGGGGCTGTGTTCAATTCCTCAAGCGGCCCGTGACAGTAATATTCAAATTCGGGAAGCATTCCGATGTGATAGGATCTTTTTTTGAAAAAGGAAAGCATGGCCTCGGCCTCGCGACCCGAAAAGTGGATCCAATAGTAAGAGGTCTTAACGCCGTTTACACTGTAAATTTGGGGCTCGTAGGGGCGAAAAAGACAAATGCTACCGTCGTGCAAGCGGCACGCCTCGGCATCCTGACCCACGGTAAGCTCACCGCTTTTTACGTATATCAGCTGATAATCTACCCGCCCCCGCACGCGCTCCACCTTCATCTCGGTGATATCCTGATAATACCCGAAATTGTTGACAGAGATATATTTGTCGGCCGATAGCTCGCTGCTGCTGACGTGCTTGTAAACAAAGGAATTCACAAAATCACCCCTCGTCTATTATAGCAAATAAAAATACTTTTGTCCATATTTGTTATTCTTTTTTGTATAGATGTCGCACCCTTGCTTTGCTATAATGAAAGTAAGACCAAAAACTAAGGAGAAGGATATGAGCGATCTGACCTTTGATAAGCATAGCTGTTATATAGACGGGGAGCCCTTCCGCTTCCTTGCCGGGGATATCCACTATTTCAGAATATACCCGGGTGGGCTTCGCCGCCGCCTTGCATATATGAAGGCCTTCGGTATTACGGTTTTGCAGACCTACGTTCCGTGGAATCTGCACGAGCCCGAAAAGGGAAGGTTCTGCTTTGACGGTCTTTGTGACCTTGAGGGATTTTTGAAGCTTGCGCAGGAAATGGGCTTCAAGGTGATGCTCCGCCCCTCTCCCTATATTTGCTCGGAATGCGACTTTGGCGGTCTGCCTTACTGGCTACTCACCGAAAAGATGAGCGTCCGCTCACACGATCCTCGGTATATGAAGCACGTGGCCGATTACTATAAGGTGCTTTGCCCCGTGTTCGTGCCCTATCTCGCAAGCCACGGCGGGCCCATTATCGCTACCTGCATCGAAAACGAATACGGGAGCTACGGCAACGATGCGGAATATCTTGCCGAGCTGATGGCGCTCCTCCGCGAAAACGGCGTGGACGGTACGTTCTACACCACCGACGGAAGCTGCTCCTTTATGATGCTGAACGGACATATCCCGGGTATTTGGGCGGGGGTAAACTATCGCGTGGAAAGTAAGATCGCCCTTGATGCTTTGCGCGCACAGCGCCCAAACGCCCCTGCCTTGATCGGCGAATATTGGTCGGGTCGCGCGATCCATAAGGGCGAGCCGTACGCCCCCCGCAACGTGGACGAGGTGGCAAACGGCTTCCGTGAGGCGCTGGAAAATGGCGGTCTTATGACCTTTTATATGTTTGCGGGCGGCACGAATTTCGGCTTTTTCAGCGGTGGTATCTACGGCAATACCTTCGGGGTGACGGGACAAGCGCCGAAGTACATCCCTCACACCACTACCTATGAGGAGGACGCCCTTCTGAACGAGCAGGGGCTGCCCACCGAAAAATATTTTGCCTGCAGGAAAGTATATTGGGACTTTTTAGGTCAGCCCGAGCCCCCGATGCCCGATGCAGAATACGAAACGCAGACCCCGGGGATCGAGATCACCGAGGCGGCACCCTTCTGGGATCAGGTGGATTATACGGGGGCGATCGACAGCATCGAGCCCCTGACGATGGAGGCGCTTGGGCAGGGCTACGGCTACGTGCTTTACCGCACGGAGATCGTTGGCTGTGGGGATTCGCAGGAGCTGTTCATCCCCGGGCTTTGTGACAGGGCAGACGTGTACGTTGACCGTGAGTACGTCGGCACTCTGATGCGCGACCGCCCCGAGAGAGTACGCATCAAGCTCCCCTACGGCAAGCGGGCAACGCTTGAGCTTTTGGTTGAAAACATGGGGCGCATCTATTACGGCGCGCACCTTTGCGGTCGCAAGGGCATCGAGGGGGGCGTGATGCTTGGGAGCATTCACGGCGTACGGCTTTTTGGCTGGAAGAATCTCCCCCTTGATATTTCCTTTGACGTCAGCGGCTTTACGGCGAGCGAAGGGCCTATCGTGCTGCGGGGGCGCTTTGCGGCAACCCCGGGGAAGGATACCTTCCTCGATATGCGCGGCATGAAGAAGGGATACGTCCGTATCAACGGCTTCAACCTCGGCAGATATTGGAGCGTCGGGCCGCAGTATACCCTGTACGTGCCGGGCGAGCTTCTGAAGGGAGAAAACAGCATTGAAATCTTCGAGCAGTACGGCGCCACCGCGCCCTTCACCCTCCCCACGCTGACCGATTCCATCCTGAAGTCGGGGCCGCCCTGCACGGTATGAGAGGAAAGCATATGAAAAATTACGATCCTTCCTACGGTCCATTCCCGCCGCATATCGAAAATCCGCAGATGGAGCTTGTGCATACGGGTATCCCAAGCGGTAGCGGTATCGCTTATGCGAACGGATTTTTGTATCTTATCAGCGCAGAGGGCGGCGGAAGCCTTCGCATTTTCGGTTGCGAGGGGGACACGCTGACACCGCTTGGCAGTATCACGGGGCTTGGCAATCTGCGCCAGATCAAAATCAGCGCGCCTTCCGCTCGGGGGCGTGTGCTTGCCGCCGTCACTGCCAGAGAATGCGGCTTGTATTTGATTGATGTAACCGACCCCGAAAGGCCGTCTATCGCTTGCCATTACAACAGTGTGGAATTTGCCACCGGCATCGCCTTTGGCGGGCAGTATCTTGCCATAGGATGCCGCAACTTCGGCGTAGAGCTGATCGACATTGCGATCCCCGAGACGCCGCGCCACATTTGTTCGATCCGCGCGGGCGAAGTGCAATCGATGTGCATCTTCGACGGCATTCTTTACACCGGCTCTTGGATCGAGCGGCAGGTCAATGTCATTGATATTTCAAACGTCCGCTCGCCGAAAACGCTTGCCGTCATTCCCTTGGAGGGGCGCGGCGACGGCCTTTGCGTGCG
>JAGBZZ010000231.1 GCA_017652965.1 Clostridia bacterium
ATTCGTGCTCGAACTTGACGGCAGAATTGTCGGCAATATCATGTACACTAAGGCGTGGCTTGAGGACGAGAACGGTGAGCGAAAAGAGATACTTTCCTTCGGGCCGCTTTGCGTTGCTCCCGAATATCAAAGGCAGAAGCTCGGCAAGCTGTTGATCGAGCATTCCTTTGAGGTGGCACGTGAGATGGGCTACGATGTGAACATCAACTTCGGCAATCCGGGCAACTACGTGAGCCGTGGATTTGTAAGCTGCAAAAAGAAGAACGTCAGCTTTGTCGTGGACGGTAACTTCCCTACCGCCCTGCTTGTGGCGGAGCTTGTACCGGGTGCACTTGACGGCAAAAAGTGGATGTACATCCCTTCCACCGCCGCCGACTGCTGTGACGATACCGCCGCGGTCGAAGCCTTTGACGCGACCTTCCCTCCGAAGGAAAAGAAATGGATGCCGAGCCAAGAGGAGTTCTATATCTATCGGCATTCCTCGGTCGTTCGCTGAAACAAAAACAGCCGATGAGAAGCTTTGCTCTCTCATCGGCCTTTTCTTTTTCTTGCTTATGGCAAACGCGCCACAAAAACGCTTATTTTTGCCCATCTCGGGCGTGAGGATCTACAAATGTCACGAATTTTTAACCTTGAAAATTCGGAATTTCCTATTACCTAGTAATAGGAAAAAGTCAAAAAGGAAGGTTCGAGATCAAGTTGCGCACCTTGAGGGCACAAAGCGTGCGGGCGGCATATACTGCTACCAAGGCAGTTTCCCCACGCGCTGTGCCGCACAGGCGACAGCCCGCGCACCCGGGGATGCCACGCTTTGACAAAAAGGTCAGGTACCGATATGAAGATCGTCGTTCTTCGCACCCCGCGCTTTCTTGCCCCCCTCCTTCGCCGCATTTTCGGCATAGGAAAGGGCTGACACCATATACCCATAGAAAGCAAAAAAAGAGAGAACAGCTCGGCTCACTTCATCCGAGAGGCTCTCTCTTTTCGTTTTTATCCCGTATCAGTAGCCGTAACGCTTACGGAAGAGAAGCAAAAGAATGGCAGATACCAAGGCGGCCATAAGCTCAGCCACCACGATGGAAAGCCAGATGCCGTCAAGCCCCAGCCAAAGCGGCAAAAGAAGCACCGCCGCCACCTGGAACCCAAGGGTGCGCAGAAAGGAGATCAGCGCCGAGATCAGGCCGTTGTTGAGGGCGGTAAAGAAGGAGGAGGTCAGAATACAAAAGCCTGCAAACAGGTAGGAGGCCGCATAGAGGTAAAAGCCGCGCTCGGTCATCTCCCGCAGGCCGCCGTCATATCCCACAAAGAGGATGGAAAGCGGGCGGGCAAGCAAAAGGGCGGCGGCCAGCATCACCGCCGAGGTGGTCAGCACGATGGCGATACTGCGGCGGCAAAGGCTCTTCAGCTCGTCCCTGTTCTCCGCACCGTAATGATAGCTTACGATAGGAGAAAGGCCGATGGTATAGCCGATAAAGGCCGAAATAAAGACGAAATTGACGTACATCATCACGCCGTAGGCCGCCACGCCGTCCTGCCCCGCATAGGCCATCAGCTGGGCGTTGTAGAGCATGGAGACCAAGGACATCGAGACGTTGGACATCAGCTCGGAGGAGCCGTTGCCCATCGCCCGCAGGATGGCAGGAATGTCAAGTTTTGTTTTCCCTATCCGCAAAAGACTGCTGTTTTTTCGCGCGAAATAGAGCAAAGGGCCAACACCGCCCACCACCTGGCTGAGCGAGGTGGCCAGCGCCGCACCGACAAGACCCCAGCGGAAGACCCCGACAAGCAGAAGGTCAAGCACCATATTGGTGACCCCTGCCCCCACTGTAAAATAGAGCCCAAGCTTTGGCCGCTCGGCCGTCACAAAGAAGACCTGAAACTCCAGCTGCAGCATAAAGGCGGGCAGGGCGGCAAGCAGGATCCGCCCATAGATCACGCAGTTATCCAGCAGCTCCCCCGTCGCACCGAGAAGCGCCGCCACGGGGCGCGTCACCAGGATGCCGAGGGCGGCGATCACGATCCCCGAAAGAAGCGAGGCATAGACAAAAAGCGAGAAAAGGCGGTTGGCACGCGCAGGATCCCCCTCACCAAGCGTTTTGGCCACAAGCGCCGAGCCACCCGCACCGAACATAAAGCCAAGGGTGGAAAGGATCATCACAAAGGGAAAGATCAGGTTGACGGCGGCCAGTGCCGTCTTCCCCGCATAATTCGAAACAAAAAAGCCGTCCACCACCCCGTAGATCGAGGTGAAGACCATCATCACGATAGAAGGAAGGGCAAAGCGCAAAAGCCGCCCGGTTCCGAAATGATCCGAAAGCTTGATCGTATTTTCCACAGTACTCCTCCTTCTGCCGCCGCGCGGCGCACGCTGTCTATCTTACCACATTAAAGGGGGAAAGTCAAGCAAAAAAAGGAGATGCCGCACACCTTTTGCATGCGGGCGATCTCCTCTTTTTTATTTAACTGCTCAAAGCACCCCGTGCGGGAGGGTAGGATCCATGGGTGCCTCGCGGGAAAAGCGGGTGGTAAGCACGTAAGGGGTGCCGCTTTCGGCGCTTTTCATAATGCCGCACATGACCTCAAGCACGTGCAGGGTCTGCAGGTAGGAGGTGCGCGGCGACCGCTTATCCTCAATGGCGGCGGCAAGATCGGCAAGGCCGAGACAGCGCGAGTTTTCGCTATAGTCAAAGCAAAGCGGGATCTCCTCCTCTGCCTTCGTTTCTCCGTTATAAAAGCGCATGCCCTTTTGTGCGCCGAAGCAGTTGGGGTCGGGCACGTAAAGGTTGCCCTTGGTGCCGTAAAGAAGGATATTGGCCTGCTTGGTGTCATAGGTATCAAAGCTGGTAAGGAAGGAGACCGTCACGCCCGAGGCAAAGGTCATAAGACATTCGTAATGGGTGGGGACGGTGACCTTGATGATCTCATTCTCATGCGGCTTTGCCGTAATGAGCCGCTCGGCAAAGGTGGTGCGGGAGGTGCCAAACACGCTTTTGACCTCGCCAAGAAGATTGATAAGCGCCGTGATGTAATACGGCCCCATATCGAGAAGCGGGCCGCCGCCGCGCTGATAGTAGAAGTCGGGGTCGGGGTGCCAGGTCTCCATCCCGCGGGAGGCCATCACGCACCGCCCGCCGATCACCTCGCCAAGGCTACCCTCATCGATAAATTTGCGGCAGGTCTGGATGCCGGCGCCCATAAAGGTATCCGGCGCACCGCCGATCCAAAGGCCGCGCGCCTTCGCGATTTCGACAAGCTCACACCCCTCCTGCCAATCGGCACCCAGAGGCTTTTCGGAATAGACGTGCTTGCCCGCAAGCAGAGCCGCACGGGAGACGGCGTAGTGCTGATAGG
>JAGBZZ010000232.1 GCA_017652965.1 Clostridia bacterium
GCATGCTGACGCTTTTGCTCATCAACTACCTTTTCTCGGGTGTGGTGATCTTGCCTGCCTTTGTCATCTACCTGATCACGGGCATGGCCTCGCTTGTCGGCGCGGTGACGTTTTTTGTGCTGTTTTTGGTGCTTCCCGCCCTTTCCCTTGCCATTTGTTGCCTGCTTGGCTGGGTGCTGGCACTCATCTCCTCCCGCATGCGGCACAAGAACCTCGTCACCCTTCTGCTCTCGCTTTCCTTCCTGGTCTTGTATTTCGTCGGTATGGGTGCGTTCTCAACGATGATGGAAACGGTGGACCCCACCGCGCTGGATATCCGCCCGATCGTTTCCTCCGTTACCCCCTACCTGCTCGTCTTTAACTGGATCGGTGCCGCCGTGTGCGGCAACCTGCCGGCGGGCGGACTGTTCCTTCTCTTCGCGGTCGCCGTATGCGCGGGCGTGATGCTCTTCCTCTCCAAAAGTTATATTGCCATCGTCACGGCAAACCGCGGCACCGTGCGCGTGAAATACCGCGAAAAGGCCGTGCGTCAAAGCTCCCCCATGTGGGCACTGATCCGAAAGGAGCTGCGCCGCTTCACGGGCAGTGCCGCCTATATGATGAACGAGGGTCTGGGTCTCGTCTTTGCCGTTCTTCTTTCGATCTTGCTCCTTGTCAAAAGCGGGGATCTATCCACCGTCTTCGCCTCCGAGGATCTTTTGCCCTTCGCCTTCCTGCTTGACGCTTTACCTGTGGCGATCGGCGGCGTCTTGTGTATCATGTCCTCCATGGTCATGATCTCTGCCCCCTCGGTGTCGCTGGAGGGCAGGAGCGTGTGGATCTCGCAGTCCATGCCCATACCCCCCGACAAGCCCCTGCTTGCCAAGGTGTATATGCATATCCTGGTGGCGACCCCCTTCTTCCTGCTTTCCTCGCTTCTTTCGGTCATCGCCCTTCGCCCCGACCCCTTCTCGGGCGTCATGATCTTCGTTCTCCCCCTGATTTCCAATATCTTCTGCGCCCACGTGGGCGTGTTCTTCGGCATTCTGTTCCCGCGCCTGGATTGGATCAACGAGGTCGTGCCCTTAAAGCAGGGGGCGGCCGTCGGCTTCACCATGCTCACCATGATGGTCCTGACCGTTCTCCTGTATATAGGAATGATCCTTCTTGCGCTGATCGGTGTGCCGGGCGGGCTGTGCATGCTTGCCGTTTCCCTTTTGTTTTTCTTCGGCTCGCTTGGCCTGCACGCGTACCTTGTGCGCGGCGGCGCGCGTCGGTTTGCAAATTTGTCATGAAAGGACTTACTTATGTTAAACGTAAAGGATATCCGACTTTTTCTCTTTGATATGGACGGCACGCTCTACCTTGGTGACCGGCTTTACCCCTTCACCAAGGAGCTGCTTTCCACCATTCGCGCGCAGGGCAAGCGTTACCTCTTTATGACCAACAATTCCTCCAAAAGCGTGGAGGATTACGTCAAAAAGCTCGCCCGCCTGGGTATCGAGGCAGACGGCGGTGATTTCATCACCTCCGCCCAGGCCACCATCCATTACCTCAAAAATCACCATCCGGGTCTGCGCTTCTACGTGGGCGGTACCAAGTCCCTTCTGAAGGAATTTGCCGAAGCAGGGCTGAACGTCACCGACGAAAGAGAAGGGCAGATCGACGCCGTCGTGCTTGGCTTTGATACCGAGCTGACCTTCCGCAAGCTGGACGATCTTTCCCGTCTTTTGCGTGCGGATATCCCCTACATCGCTACCCACCCCGACTACGTGTGCCCCACCGAATACGGCTCCGTGCCCGACTGCGGCGCGGTGACCGAGATGCTGTGGTACGCCACGGGTCGCCGCCCCGTTGTGGTCGGCAAGCCCGAGCCGCTGATGCC
>JAGBZZ010000233.1 GCA_017652965.1 Clostridia bacterium
CAAGGGAGAAAAGAAGGTATTCATCAAAGGCCATGCGGTCTATCGCCGGGCGCAACAAAGCCTGCGTAGCCGGGGAATGAAGCGTTTTTATGGCAGTAGACAGGGTCGGAAATCCGTTTTTTAGGCGGATATGTTCAGGCAGAAAGTCTTCAAGCTCCGAAAGCGCAGGAAGCGCCGATTCGATAGCGGAGGCAATGATTTTTCCGGAAAGCCCCTCGGATAACGGATAGCGAGGGACAAAATCAGCAAGCGGAAGATCGGGGCGGATGGGTTCGTAGGCGGGGTTGGTCATGGTGTAAAGCCGCTTGCCCGCCGTCAGCTTTCCGTAAAAGCGGAATTCCTCTCCCACGGCGAAAATATGCTGGGCATATGTCTGGTTGAAGAAGACGATCTCGACGGTTCCGCTTTCGTCAAAGGCACGGAATTTCGTCACAGTCATTCCTCTGTGCAGGCGTGCGGTTTTTGGCTCGGTAGCAACCACCAGCGAAAGGGCGTGCACAAGCCCGTCTGTGGCGGCAGAGACCGCGCGGATATCCCCGCGGTTTTCGTAAGCACGCGGGAAATGGTAAAGGAGATCGCGGACGCAAAAAACACCGAGGCGTGCAAAGGCCTCCGCGCGGGTCTTTCCGATCCCCGGGATGGCATTAACGGGGCTATATAGGGTTAGATCCTTCATGGCATTTCTCCTTTCCTTTATTCTACTACAAAAATCGCCCGGAGGCAAGAGGATTTTTTTGAAAATAGGAACCGGTACAGAAAAATATAAGAAATTGTGAGAAAAATCATACTTTCTGTTTACAAAGGTGATTTATTATGTTATAATATAATCTACCTATGCGTGCGCGCGTTGTGCGCGCCACAAATTTGAAAGGAGGTGCTGCCATGCGGCGCCGTGACCCTAAAATTGCAACACGCCTGGATATCGCGGTGATGGTATCGCTTTTTTGCGTGATGCTGGCAGTGTACATCCTGGTAAGGCCATTTTTTGCCGATGGGGCAGATCTGTATGTCGGCCTGCTTGTGATCCTTGCGTATCTTTCCGCCCTGGCGGCTTGGGTCGCCTATCGCATGCGCAAGGGGGGCGCCGTGGATGCCGACGTGGTTGCCGGGATCTTTGACGGCCACCTGGCGGCTGTCCTTGAGGATATGCATCACCCCGTCCTTTTAACCGATTCGGCAGGGCGCGTTTTGTTCTGCAATTACGGCTTTCTTGCCATTTCCGGGCGTGAAAGCGTGCCGGCGGGAACCCCTTTTTCGAATCTTTGCACGTTGAGTGAGCAGGGCGGTGTGACCTATGCCGATTTCGATACCCATCGGTGCGAGCTTTACCGTACACCGCTTACAGAGGGCGAAGAGCA
Source organism: Clostridia bacterium (assembly GCA_017652965.1). The sequence goes on from JAGBZZ010000233.1 coordinate 1,359, forward strand.
GTATATGCTGCTAAACTTTTATGACGTGACCGACCGCCTGATCGCCGAGCGCAGATACTATGAGGAGCGCACGGTGGTGGCCTATGCCATTATCGATAACATCGAGGAGATCCTGCAGTTCGTGCAGGACAATTACGCCGAGACATCCAATCGGGTAGAGGAGCGCTTGCGCGCGTGGATGGAGTCGGTTGGCGGGCTTTTCCGTGCGTATGACCGTAACAAGTACCTTTTGGTGTTCGATTACGTTCATCTGGAGGAGTGCCTTAAAAACCGCTTTGATATTCTTGACGAGATCCGCAGTATCCGCGTGGGCGACGGTATGCCGCTCACCATTTCGCTTGGCGTTTCTCACCTTTTGAACTGTTCGCTGGCAGAAAGGGAAGAGGCGGCACAGTACGCCCTGGACCTTGCCCTTCAGCGCGGGGGTGACCAGGTCGTTTTGCGGGATAAAACGGGCGTTTCCTTCTACGGCGGTCGCACCAAGGCCGGCTATAAGCGCGTGAACATCAAGGCACGTGTGATCGCGGGGCAGCTGCTGTCTCTGATCGGCCGTGCGGGGAATGTTCTCATCATGGGGCACCGTTTTGGGGATTACGATTCCTTTGCGGCCTGCGTTGGCCTTGCCTGCCTTGCCTTGAATCAAGGGATCCGCGTGAATATCGTGGCCAACCGTGATGACCCGAACCTTGCACCCTGCTTTAAGCGCCTTTTGGGGCTTACCGAATACCGCGGGATGTTTGTGGATAAAAACGAGGCCATGGATCTTGTGGAAAGCGATACCCTGCTGATCGTGGCGGACGTAAACAACTCGGGATACGTAGAATGCCCGGCACTGATGGAAAAGGCGGTTTCGGTGGCCATTATCGACCATCATATCAAAACCGTAGCCTCCGGTGCGGCCTGGAAGCTGGAATACATTGATCCCACCGCCTCCTCGGCGTGTGAGCTGGTATCCGAGATCATTGAGCATAGCGTGGGGGCACGGGTCCTTTCACCCGAGATTGCCGAGCTTTTGCTTTCCGGTATCCTTTTGGATACCAAGCGCTTTACCCGCAATACCGGCACGCGCACCTTTGCGGTGGCACAGTTCCTCCGTGGGGCGGGTGCCAACCCGGGAGAAGCGTTCGAGTTCTTTAAAAATACGGTCGCTGACCTCGGAAAGGAAGCGCGCTTCCATAGCAATGTGCTCTTGTACCGCGCTTGTATTGCCAGTGCGGCCTGCGACGGCGATGATGTGGATCCCTCCTCCCGCCTTGCCGCGGCAACGGCGGCTGACGGC
>JAGBZZ010000234.1 GCA_017652965.1 Clostridia bacterium
ACGGCACCATTACGGTCTATAAAAACGACTCCGAAACCCCTTACAGCGCCGTGCTTCTGGGGACCGATTGGCAGACCGATATCGCCGTGCTTCGCGTGTCCTCTTCCGATTTCACCGCCGCTACGGTCGGCAATTCGCACCAGCTGATCCTCGGGCAGGAGGTGGCCGCCATCGGCAACCCGCTCGGTAAGCTTGGCGGCACCGTGACGGACGGCATCATCGGATGCCTTGAACGCACCATCTCGATCGAGGGTGTCTCCATGACCCTGATCCAGCATTCGGCCGGTGTCAGCCCCGGCAACTCGGGCGGCGGCCTTTTCAACCTCTACGGCCAGCTGATCGGCATTGTGAATGCCAAATCGGCAGGCGACGGGGTAGAGGCCATCGGCTATGCGATCCCGGTCGACCTGGCGGTGGATCGCGCCAATCAGATCATCAATCGCGGCTACGTGGCGGGCACGCCCTATCTCGGCATTTCCTACCGTGCCTCCTCCTCGGATCTTGTGGTTTCGGATTATGTGTATAACAGTGAGCTGGAGGCCACCAACCAGGATACCCTGCAGTCGGGGGATATCCTCTATTCCTTGGACGGTGTGGCGATCACCGAGGTTGCCGACGTGCGCAAGGTGCTGTCCTCGCATGCGGTCGGCGATACCGTGGAGGCGGTCTTCTACCGCCCCAACCGCTACAACTACACCAAGGTGACGGTTCAGCTGAAAATCCACGAATATATCCCGGAGGGGATAGAGGATCCGGGGCTTGACGCCCCCGCCGGCGGTGACATCGAATTCAACTGACAAAGCACGGGGCAGTCTCCCTGTCCCTAAGAAAGGATGACGTCTATGGCACATCTTCTCGTGGTAGATGATGAAGCACCGATTCGGATGCTGATCCGCAAATATGCCGAATTCGGCGGTCACACCGTCAGCGAGGCGGCCGACGGGATGGAGGCAGTAGCCAGCGTGCGTGCGGCTGTCCCCGACCTTATCGTGATGGATATCATGATGCCCGAGCTTGACGGCTTTTCCGCCGTGCGGGAGATCCGCAAGCTTTCCTCTGTGCCGGTGCTGTTTCTCTCGGCACGGGGGGAGGAATACGACCGCATCAACGGCTTTGAAAGCGGTGCGGACGATTACGTGGTCAAGCCCTTTTCCCCGAAGGAGCTGATGCTCAGGGTCGAGGCGATCCTGCGGCGTGCGGGAAGCACGCCCACCCCCGCTTCCCCCGGTAAGGAGGTCTACACCTTCGGCGGGCTCAGCGTGGATATGACGGCGCGCATCGTAACGGCAGACGGCTGTGTGCTTGACCTTTCCCCCAAGGAGTACGATCTTCTTTTCTATATGATCCGCAATAAGAACATTGCCCTGTCGCGTGAGAGGCTGATCACCGAGGTGTGGGGGTATGATTTCTTTGGGGTCGACAGGACTCTTGATACCCACATCAAGCTTTTGCGCAAGTCGCTTGGGGTATACAGTGCGCATATCGTAACTCTGCGCGGCGTGGGGTACCGCTTTGATGAGCGCGTCTAAGGGCGCCCGCCGCCCGCTTGGTATCCGTACCAAGATATTTGGCCTTTTTACCCTCTTTACCCTTTTTACCGTCCTTCTTCTGTGGCTCTTCCAGATCCTGCTTTTGCCCGGCTTTTACAGTGCCACCACCAAGCACCGTATAGCCGCGGGGGTGGAGCGGCTTCTTGCGCTTCCCATGATCGGGGCAGAGGAGGAGACCGCCCTGCGGCTCTCGCAGGATTATAACGCGGGCATCCACATCTTCCACGTGGATGACAAGGTGGCGACAACCGTTCTGACGGTGGACGGTCAGCCCGGGTCGGTATTGGCGCTTCTTTCAAGCACCCAGCTGAACGAGCTGTATGCCGCCGCCTCCGGGGAAGAGGACGGTGCCTGGTTTAAGTTCCAGCTGCGAGAGGGGGATTTTCGCTTCGCCTGGGAGATGGCAGACGGCGAGGATTTTGAGGGGACAGTGGTGGACGAGCGTGAGGTGTATGCGACGGTTGGCACCACGTCAGCAGGGAAGCAGTATTTTATCCTGATGGATATCCCGCTGGAGCCGATCGACGGTACGGTGCGCGTGTTGAGCGCCCAGCTGGTCGTCCTTACCCTTGTCCTTTTGCTCCTTTCCGCCATCCTTGCCACGGTCATTGCCGGGCACATTTCAAAGCCCCTCAGCTATCTGAACATCGCGGCGCGGCGCCTGCCGCGCGGCACCTACCCCGCCGATTACCGTGAGGAGGCCTACCGTGAGGTGGCCGAGCTTTCGGACACCCTCGCCGAGGCGGCGGGCGAGATCGGAAAGGTGGAGGCCCTGCAAAAGGAGCTGATCGCCAACATCTCGCACGATCTGCGCACCCCCCTCACCATGATCATCGGATACGCCGAGATCATGCGGGACATCGAGGGGGAGAACACACCCGAAAACATGCAGGTCATCATTGACGAGGCCAAGCGGCTTTCGGATATGGTGGGGGATCTTGTCAGCATCTCGCGCTATCAGGGCGGCGGGGAGCAGGTTGAACTTTCGGACTTCTCACTGTCAGAGATGGCAGGCGAGCTGCTTGGCGAGTATCGCGCCCTTCTGCAGCCCTCGGGCTATTCCTTCCGTGAGGAGATCGGCGGGGATATCTCGGTCCATGCCGACCGCAACAGGATCCTGCGTGTCCTGCGCAACCTCCTTGATAACGCCGTCAACTATGCGGGCGACCGTCGTGAGGTCACCCTGGCCGTCAGATACGACGTGGGACTTGTGCGCTGTGAGGTGCGGGATCGCGGCGAGGGGATCGCCGAGGAGGATCTGCCCTACGTGTGGCAGCGCTACTACCGCGCACGCGGCAACCATGAGCGCAGCAAAAGCGGTAGCGGCCTCGGCCTTGCCATAGTCCGTGAGCATTTGGAGTGGCACGGCGCCCGCTATGGGGTGGAAAGTAAGCTTGGGGAGGGGACGACCTTCTGGTTCCTCTTAAAGCCCGCCGCGCGCAAATAAATAGCATGAAGGAAAGCACCCACCGGCGGCCACGGCCGCGGCGGGTGCTTTTTTGCTCCTTCTTGCCTTTTTGCCATAGCCAAAGAGCCGCCCTTCTTCATGGCGTGAAAAAGAAAGAATATTTTGGAAAAGGGCTTGACAACACCGCTTTAGTGTGATAAAATGATAAAGTCCTAAAACGGATGTCCGAAAGACACCGAAAAAAATTAAAATGAGGTATATTGAAATGAAAAAGATCCTTTCTCTCCTCCTCGCTGTTGCGATGCTTGCCGGTTGCATGCTCGTGATGGCCTCCTGCGGCCAGCCCACCCTGAAGGTTGGCTACACCGTGTACGCCCCCATGAACTTCTACGACAATGACGGTGACGTCCTTGACGGGGATGACGGCAGCGGCGATTTCGTCGGCTTTGACACCGAGCTTGCCCTTCTTGTTGCCGAGAAGCTTGGTATGAAGGTCCAGTTCGTTGAGATCGACTGGAACAACAAGTACTCCGAGCTGAACTCGGGCGCTATCGACTGCATCTGGAACGGCTTCACCTCGAACAGCAAGGATGCCGACGGTATCGAGCGTTCCGAGAAGGTTGACTTCTCCTATGCTTACCTGGATAACGCCCAGTGCGTCGTTGTGAAGGCCGCCGACCTTGCCGCATACACCTCTGTCGAGTCTCTTGCCGGTAAGAAGGGTGCTGCCGAGGGTGGTAGTGCCGGTGAGACCTATGCGCTGTCGGTTACCGACTCCGACAAGGTCGTTCCTGCCGACGTGCAGACCGATACCTTTACCGAGCTTCTGGCCGGTGCCGTTGATTCGGCGTTGTTGACCGTCTGCTTGCCGAGAATATCGTCGGTAAGGGTGACTATGCCGCCCTCGCGATCGTCGAAGCTATCGAGATCGAGAAGGAGGTCTACTCCATCGGCTGCAAGAAGGGTGGCGATCTTGACGACAAGATCAACAATGCCCTTGTCGAGCTTCTGAACGAGGGTAAGATCGAAGAACTTGCTGCCAAGTACAACGTCCGCGTGACCGATACCCTGATGGCTAAGAAGACTGCCGAATAATTAAAGCATGTCTGTTTTTTGGGAAGTTACACTTGAACTCCTCAAAGGATTTTGGACAACCTGTTCCATTTTTGGGCTAACACTCGTGTTAGCCCTTCCTTTGGGTTTGCTGATCTCTTTCGGGACGATGTCGCGCCTTGCGCCCATCAAGATCACCTTTAAAACCGTCGTTTGGATCATCCGCGGTGTGCCGCTGATGCTTCAGATCTTCGTTGTCTATTACGTCCCGGGATTTGTGTTCGGGACGCCGATCGCAAGCCGTTTTATCGCCGCGATCATTGCCTTTGTTATCAACTACGCCTGCTATTTCTCCGAGATCTACCGCGCAGGTATCGAGGCGGTCCCCTTTGGCCAGACCGAGGCAGGGCGTGTGCTCGGTATGACCAAGGGTGAGATCTTCTTCCGTGTGACCCTTCTGCAGGTCATCAAGCGCATCATTCCCCCGATGGGGAACGAGATCATTACCCTTGTCAAGGATACGGCGCTTGCCCGCGTTATTATGGTCGTGGAGATCATCAAGGTTGCCGAGAAGTTTACCTCCCGCGCGATGATCTGGCCGCTCTTTTACACGGCGATCTTCTATTTGCTGTTCGTAGGAGGGCTGACTCTCCTCTTTGGCAAGGCAGAGAAAAAACTTTCGTACTTTAAGGTGTAAGCTATGGCGTTTTTAGAGGTAAAGAATATCCATAAATCCTTCGGAGATCTGAAGGTCCTCCGTGGGATCAACTTCTCAATGGAGAAGGGCGAGGTCGTGGTTATCATCGGCTCGTCGGGTGGCGGTAAGACCACCTTTCTCCGTTGCCTGAACTTTCTGGAAACACCGAACACGGGCACGATGACCGTCGGCGGCAGGAAGATCTTCGATGCCAAAGAGATCTACACCGATGCCGAGATCCGCGAAATGCGCCTGCGCTTCGGTCTTGTCTTCCAGTCCTTCAACCTTTTCCCGCAGTACACCGCGCGTGACAATATCGCCATGCCGCTGGCCCTCCGCCTTTATGAGCGTGCCGCCACCGAGGGTCTTTCCCGTCGTGAGCGCGCCGCCCTCAAAAAGACCACCCGTGCCGAGGCGCTCTCGCGTGCCGAAGCACTCCTTGCCGAGGTGGGGCTTTCGGAGAAGGTGGATTACTATCCCCACCAGCTGTCGGGCGGCCAGTGCCAGCGCGTGGCTATCGCCCGCGCCCTTGCGCTTTCCCCCGATATCCTCTGCTTTGACGAGCCGACCTCGGCCCTCGACCCCGAGCTGACGGGGGAGGTGCTTCGCGTCATTCGCTCACTGAAGGATAGTGACCGCACCATGATCATCGTCACCCATGAGATGGAGTTTGCCCGCGGCGTTGCCGACCGTGTGATCTTCATTGCCGACGGTGTGATCGTGGAGGAGGGCACGCCCGAGGAGCTGTTCGAAAATCCGAAAAGCGAGGCCCTGCGCACCTTCTTGCACAAGAGTAACGAATTCTGATGAAAAATGGAGAGGCAACCGCCTCTCCATTTTGAGGTATAGCTATGAGAATGAGAAAAAAGAAGCACGGGGCCGAGCGGCTTGCCGCCTGCAGCGCCCTTTTGCTTGACCGCCCCGAAGCCCCCCTTACCGACCCTGCCGCCCTCTTCGGGCGTAAGGGTGCCTGCTATCTTGAGATCGGCTGTGGCAAGGGCGGCTTTGCCGTCGGGATGGCCGCCGCCTATCCCGAGCGCCTGTTTATCGCGATGGAGAAGGTGTCGGACGTCCTCCTTCTGGCGGCCGAGCGCGCCATGCGTGAGGCGGACAGCCGCCCCGACAACCTCCGCTTTATCAACGGCGATGCGCGCGACCTTGC
>JAGBZZ010000235.1 GCA_017652965.1 Clostridia bacterium
AAGCCCGTGCTTTCCTCGGAAAATCCCCGTTCGATGAGATAGCTTTGCAAAAGGGTGGCGCCCATCGTCAGTAGGGTGAACTGGTAGGCCACTATGCTGACGGTATAAGAGAGTGTGTTCTTTTTCATACCTGTAATGCCTTCTGTCCTTTGCTTATTTTCCAAGGCGAGCGCTCATATATTTCAGCTTATCGACCTCGCTGAGGACAAAGCGGTACTTGCGGTAGCCATCCCTATCCGACTCTACCTCGCGGCATCCGTAGAGAGATAGCTGCCTCACCTCCCGGGTGACGTAGATGGTCTCCACCGAGCCCCACATATAAAAGGGCTTTTCGGACAGCACCTCCGGCTCCTTTTGCCGATAGGAAAGCCGCACAAGCAGCTTGCGGAGGGCACGGAGGAGGCGGTTTTTGGTGGCCAGCACGTGATAGGGATAGGGCACGCCGCCTGCAAGGATCGCCTCACTGTAAAGACTGTCCGAGACGATCTCGCGGATGCCCGAGCCCACCAGGGCGTTTTCCTCCAGGGCAAAGAGATAGCGCGGCAGGGTGATGCTTGAGAGGGACCGGCAGCCCGAAAAGCTGAGCGCCCCGATCCTGGCCAGTGAGGTAGGGAGATGCACGTGCGTAAGGGCACTGCATCCCGCAAAAAGCTTGTTTATTTCGCGCACGGTCTCGGGTAGGGTCACCTCGCGGAGCGAGGTGCAGTTATGAAAGGCGGAGTTCCAGGCAGGGCCGAAGTAAAAGTCCTCGGCGGCCGTTACCCGCTCGACCTCGGTATTTCCGCTGAAGCAGAAAAGCTCGGCAGGGTGGGTAAGGGTATGCTCCCGCGCGATCTCGACGGGGCACCCGCCGGCATGGGTGCTTGCGCGAAGCAGGACGTAGGCAAAGCCGGTGTCGGAGGGGATCACACAGCCAAGGTAATCCCGCACCGTGCTGACGATCTGCACGCATTTCGGCAGGGTCACCGCTTCCAAGACGGCCGCCACTGTGAGGCCGTCCTCGTTCGGTGCGATGGGGCTATCGTCAAGCGGCGGGCGCAGGTCAAAAAAAGCGGCGGGGTCGCCGATAAAGACAGCGGCCGATGGCAGGGTCAGGCGGCGAAGAGAGGTGCAACCGCGAAGCATCCCGCCGGGCAGCTCACGCACCCCCTCGGGGATCCTCAGCTCGGTGAGTGCCTCGCACCCCGCAAAGACCGCACTCTCCGAGGGATCCTCACATCCGTAGCCGATAAACTCCAGTGTGTCGGGCAGGCGGATGCTTTTTAAGTGGGCACAGCCCGCAAAGGCGCGGGCATCCACCGCGCGGACGGGGTAGGGGCGCCCGTCGATCTCCACGTGAGAGGGAATGACGATCTCCTCCTCCGAGGTGTCACGTACGTAGGCGGCCACGGCAAAGTCCCCCTCCAAGCGGTAGCGCATTTCGGCGGCACTGCCCGCGCGCCGCAGGGCGGCCGCCCGCTCGGAAATCGGGGTGCTTGGCGGCAGATAGGTGATCTCGGGGGCAAACAGCAGTGCAATGTCGGCCTGTGCCTCTGCGGGCAGGGCATGCCCCCGGGCCAGGGTGGCGCCGGCGCAGTCGGCAAGGCTTAAGGAAAGAAAGGGAATATTGTATTCGGCCACCGTTTTGGCCAGAAGATGCAGGGTGGGGTCAAGGATAGCCGCCTCCGAAAGGTAAAAGATGACGGCGCGGCAATGGGTGCTGAGGGCATGCTCGGCAAAGTCCCGTCTGTGCCAATCTCCGCTTTCTAAGTAGCGGTCATAATAGATGCGCAGGCCAAGATCATGGTACTGCACAATGTCGCTAAGGGCGGCCTTGTAGTCGGCTTCGGCGTAATACACCAGGTAAAAGCCGCCGTCGTCATACGGCTCGGGAAGTAACCCATCCTCCCACAGGCTTTGCAGAGAGGGGGCGGCCAGGATGCGGTCAAGCGTCTTCACAGTGCGTCCCCTCCTTTATGAATAAGCGGTAGTGGCGGCGGTCGGACGGGACCTCGGAAAAGGGGGTGTCAAACGGCGGCGTTTCGGGCATATGCCGAAAATAGAAGCGCTCGGCCTTGGGGAAAAGACGGTCAAGGGCGGTGCGGCGGGTGTAGGGGGTATTCTCAAGGAAGCGGCAATCGCGGCAGTCCACCACCACCGTGCGCAGGGCGTGGCAGCCCGCAAAGGCGTGGGCATCGATCTCGGTGAGGTGGCGCGGCAGGGTAAGCGCGGTAAGGGCATAGCAGTCGCGAAACACCCCGGCCCCCAGTGTGCGAAGTGCGGAGGGCAGGGTCACCTCGGTAAGGGCGTGGCACCCCGCAAAGGTCTCCTTCATGTGTCTTGTACGGTTGCCGTGGGGAAGGCGGACGCGCAGAAGCGCCGTGCAGCCGGCAAAGGTGCGCCCGTCCAGGCGGTCGCCCCGCTTTAAGGCCACGGTGCGAAGCGCCGTACAACCGAAAAAGGCATCCCCCGCAATGCGCTCTCCCCGGGGGAGGTCGACCTCGGTCAGATCCTCCCGTGCGCGAAAGCTCCCGTAGTAAAGGATCGCGCCGCCACGAGGGTAAAGACGTGCCCTCGGGCACTGCTCGATCGCGCGGCCGATGATTCCCGCGCCAAAGCCGAGAAAGCGGACAGGCCTTCCCAGTGTGATGCGCCTAAGCGAGGGGCAACGCGAAAAGGCCGCATCGTCCACCGCGTGAAAGCGTCCCATCCTCACTTCCTGCAGCATCTCACAGCTGCGGAAGGCCCCTGTGGCGATCCCGCGGACGGGATAGCGCCGCTTGCCGATCCGACAGGTTGCGGGGACCGTGACCTGCTTTGCGTTTCGGTCGCGCAGGTCGGTGACGGTGGCGTAGTAGTAGGGAAGCCCCGAAACCAGGGGGACGGCACGGTAGGAAAGGAGAGAGGGGGCACGCAGACGGCGGATGGCCGAAAGCTTTTTGGAGAGCGGCGCCGACAGGAGAAGGGGTGGGCGGCGGCCAAGCAGGGCATGCAAGGCCTCCAAGGCCTCCCCATCCGCACCGCTTGCCGTAAGCGCCGCATCCAGGCGGGGGCGCACGGTGGCATAAAGCGCGGCAGGCACCAGAAAAAGCCCCTCGCGGTCTCCGCCGTCGGTCAGAAAATGGCAAAGCTCATGCAGGCAGGAGGGGGAAGCGAGAAAGGCCTCGCTGAGGTAAAAAAGCACCCCGCGGCAGGAATAGGAGGAGATCTTTTTGGAGACCTCGCGCACCCAGCTTTTGCCCGATTCCAGCCCCCGGTCATACCAGATGCCCAGCCCCTCCTCCGAAAAAAGGAGGATATCCCGCAGGACGGGCTTATAATCCCGATGGGAATAGCTGACAAAGTAATAGCCCTCGTCGGCGTCCGGCTCGGGCAGGGTGGCTGCGGTGCGCAGTGCCTGCAGGCTGTCGGAGGCTTCGATCATGCGAAGCAGTGCGGCGGTGGTTTCCTTCATGGCATCCTCCTTACTTTTGATGCTTTTATTATACAGTAAAATTTGGGCGTATGCAAGACCTCCCTAAAAGAAAAAGCAAAAAGGCGCTACGGCCGCGGTGGCAACAAAAAAAGAACCGCTTATCGGGATGGCGGTTCTTTTTTTGTATGGTATTGTTTACGAGAATATGGTTTTTGGCAGACCAAGCAGGACGACGGCAACCGCGCCCAGCACCACGCCGATCAGCTGAAGCCTCGTATATCTTTCCTTGTAAAGCAGCAGGGCGACCACAAAAGCACTGACCATGCCAAGGCCTGTCTTGATCGGCCCTGCGGTGGAGATCGGGATATAGAGATAGACGGCAAGGGTCACAAAGTTCTTGG
>JAGBZZ010000236.1 GCA_017652965.1 Clostridia bacterium
CATCGCCAAGCGGAAGGGGAGATAATCCACCGGAATATAGCCGGGAAGCCCGGAAAAGAAGGTGACAGTAGCACGGCAGGCAGTGGCAACCAATCCGCAGGGGATCCCTGCGACCGTGGGGAACAAAAGCGCAAACGGGGCAAGGATCAGTAAAAGGTGAATCAGCGGTGTGAGAATAAGATTCGTGAACGGCGAAAGAAGTGAAAAGGCACCAAATGAGTAGGTGGTCAAAAGAAGGGTAAAGACAAGGGCAAAGGTGCTGAGCACCAGGGAAAAGAGCGTAGCGTGAAGTAAGCGACTGCGCTTTTTCAGCTTTGTAAGCTTCGGGAAAAGCTCGTTGGCACACAGAATTCCCAGGGTGGCCAAAAAGGAGAGCCAAAGCCCAAGGTCGGATACCGACGAGGGGGTGCAAAGGGCAATGGCGGCAATAGCCAGGAAAAGTGAGGTGACCGAATCGGGGATCAGGCGCAAAAGCGAGGCAAGCTCAGCAACAAGAAGCATGACGGCGGCGCGGATCAGCGAATAGGAAAAGCCGGTTGCGGCGGTGTATCCGAGCAAAAACAGAAAAAGAAGTGGGAAGGTGGCCGCGCGGGGCACCCGCAAGCGGTGCAATAGGCGTAAAAGGTAGCCGGCCAGGATCGAAAGATGCAGACCGCTGAGTGCCAGGACGTGCGAAAGGCCGGATCTTCGGAAGGCAGTCTCGGTCGCATCCGAAAGGGCGGTGCGTTCACCGAGAAAAATGGCGGATAGCAGGGCAGCATCCTCTTCTTGCATTCCGGTCTTCAGCCGTTCCGAAAGGGAAATGCGCATGGCTGAGAGCCGGTGTGCGAGGGAGGGGGAGGAGCTTTCCGTGACCGTTGGGGTCGCTAGGGGAGCGGCCATGCCGCAAATACCGCGGCTATAGTCGTACGGATCACCCTTTGTCACTACGTATACCTTACAGGAAAGCACGTCGTATATCTCCGGGGATATTTCCAAGGGATCGGTGCGCAGGATAAGAGAAATGTTGACGGGCCTGCCGTCCAGCTCCTTAACATCGACGGTGTACTCGGCGTATCGCCCTTCGCTTTTTTCTACCACCGTGCCGATGATGGAATGCGGGGCGCCGGGGGCGGTCTGCTCCCACGGGGCGAAACGGCGGCGATGATAGCCAAGCTGGATAAGAAATCCGAGCAGCAGGGAAAAGGAAAGCGCAATGGCAAGCAGAGAAAGGGGTGAGCGCTTGCAGATCCCGAGGAGGAGCGAAATGGCGAAGAAAAGCAAAAAGGGAAGGAGTGCCCAAAGGCACCCGATCCCATTCGCGTTTACCAGATATGTGAGAAGAGAACCGAAGAGGAAAAAGAGAGAGCAAAGTGCAAGCGGGCGCTTGGAAAAAAGGCTCATCGTTGCGGTCTCCTCTCGTATGGTTTTGCTTTTTCGTTATGCCATCACGTCTGCACCGCACTCGGTTGCTTCAGCGGTGGAAAGGCACCTTGTGCCAATGGGGAGGACAAAGCGTGTAGCGTGGGGAACCAGTGTGATCTCCAGTGCCGTGGCAAGCTCTGTCTCGCCATCCACACAGACGGTGGTCTCTTGGTCAAAATGCAGAGAAAGTGAGGTCGTGCGGCGATAGGTGACGTATTTTGCGGCCTCCTCCAAATGTCGCCCGGCCTTATAGCATCCGATGAAGGAAAGAAACGTGGGGCGCGACACCTTTTCCACGATGTTGACGTCAAGAAGACCGTCGTCGATCATCGCGCGGGGATTGGGCTGGAAGCCGCCGCCGTAAAATCGACCGTTGGCTACCGACATCAGCAAAAGCGGGCGCTCAATGATCTCCCCATCCGAAAGCGTGATGTGCATATCCGTTGTCATTTTGTGTAAAAGAGAGACGGCTACTCCAAGGCTGTAGGCCATCCCGGACGGGACAAGCGGGTGGCTTTTGAATTTTACGGTGCGCTCCACCACGTTGCAGTCAAAGCCGATGTTCAGCATATTGACACAGTAGCGCTCGCCGTAGCGGATGAGGTCAAGCGGGATGGCACTCCCATCCAACTGCCGCCGGATGTCCAGAAAAGCGGCACGGTCATCGAAATTGCGGCAAAAATCATTTCCTGTGCCGATGGGAATGACCGCATATTCGGCTCGCGTTGAAAGCGGGGCACCGTTTACGACCTCGTTCAGGGTGCCGTCACCGCCGCATGCGTAAAAGCGGTGGTGGCCGTCATCAGCCGCCAAGGTGCGTGCAACATAGGCACCGGCATCGCCCGGTGCTACCGTTTTATAGATCTCGTATTCGCATCCCGCAGCGGATGCCGCCGCGTGGATCCTTTCAGTGAGAGAATTTACCAAATTGCCCTTGCCGGCGGCCGGATTGACGATAAAATGATGCTTCATGGCAATGCTCCGTGCTTATGAATCGTAATTTCAGAGGGGCTCAGAAATGCTTGCGGATTTTTTCGTAATAGCTTTTTGCGGCCTGCTCGGTCTTGTTATCGCCGAAGGTATAATAGCGCTTACCCAGAAGATCCTCGGGCAAATAGGTCTGCTCAACGTAATGATCCGGATAGTCATGGGGATACAGATATCCGCGGAAAAGCGGACTGCGCAAATGCTCGGGTACGATCTGACCGCGGCCGGCATCCACGTCGGCGCGTGCGGCATGGTAAGCAAGGTAGGTTGTGTTGGATTTCGGGGCGGTAGCCAGTATGATAGCGGCGTTGGCCAGGGGGATGGCGGCCTCGGGAAGCCCTAGCTCGCGTGCGCTTTCCGTGCAGGCACGCACGATCACTGCCGCCATGGGATAGGCCGCGCCGACATCCTCGCTGGCGATCACCTGCAGCCGGCGGATCGCGGCCAGGAGGTCGCCCGCGGCGAGGATCTTGGCGAGGTAAAAGACAGTGGCATCGGGATCCGAGCCGCGGATGGACTTTTGCAGGCAGGACATAAGGTCATAATGCCCGTCTCCGGTAGAGCTGAAGGCCCCGGCATAGGAGGGGAAAAGCTCGGCAAAATCCTCACGCGTGATGACGTCGTTTGCGAGATAATAGCCGTTTTCAAGGAGGCCTACCGCATTGCGGACGTCGCCGCCGGCGTGCGCGGCCACAAGCGAAAGAAGCTCGTCGTCGGCGGTCTTGCTTGTTTCATTCTCCTCATTCAGATGGCGAAGCGCACGCCGGAGAAGCGGCACGCAGGCCTCGGGCTCCACCGGGCGGAATTCGAACACCGAGGAGCGGGAAAGAATGGCGGGATAGATTGCGAAATAAGGGTTTTCGGTAGTAGAAGCGATCAGAGTGACACGCCCGTCCTCCATATATTCAAGAAGAGATTGTTGCTGCTTTTTGTTAAAATACTGGATCTCGTCAAGATACAGCAAAAGCCCGCCCGCCCCAAACATATTGGCGGTTTCTGTGATCACCGCCTTAACGTCGGCCAGGGTAGCGGTGGTGGCGTTCAGGCGGCAAAGGTGCAGGTCTGTGGCTTTGGCGATGATGCCGGCCGCCGTGGTCTTTCCGGTGCCCGGAGGACCCGCGAAGATCATATTTCCGATCCTGCCCTTTTCCAGCATGCGGCGAAGGATCCCGTTTTGCCCGATAAGATGCTCCTGACCCACCATTTCATCTAAGGATTCGGGGCGGATTCTGTCGGCGAGTGGACGATAGCTCATAATAGTTTCCTTTCAGGAAAAGGTGTTTTGCTTGATGTGGAAAAGGCGGTCGATCTCAGCGGCCAGTGCGCGGTGCTCGGGGGAGGTGAGATCCCGATCCCGCTCCAGGATGGCGGCCGCCTCGGAAAATGCGGCGGCGATCACAGGCTCAGAGGCGGCAGTGGCAAGCGCGGAAAAGTGCAGGCCGCCGCTTTGGCGAATGCTGTCATCGGCTGAGGAGAAGAAATCACCCGGACCGCGGAAGCGGAGATCCTCCTCGGCGATGGCATAGCCATCGTATGTGTCGCAAAGCGCCTGTAGCCGTCGGCGGGAGGCTTCGGCCTTGGTATCGGATACCAGGATGCAAAAGGATCGGCGGCTACCGCGCCCGACGCGGCCGCGTAGCTGATGAAGCTGAGAAAGACCGAACCGCTCGGCGTTTTCTACGATCATCAAGGAGGCATTCGGTACGTTGACCCCCACCTCGATGACCGTGGTGGAGACAAGAACATGAATTTCTCCCGCCGCGAACCGTTGCATAACGTCATCCTTTTCGGCAGGCTTCATTTTGCCGTGTAGACAAGCGACCCTGTAAGCGGGGAAGGTAGCGGCGAGCTCCTCGGCATGCTCGACGGCGGCCTTTGTCGGCTCTTGCGTGGCATAGGGGAGAAACACTTTGCCCAGCGGAATAGAGCCGTCATCCTCTTCGATAGACGGGCACACCACGTAGACCTGGCCGCCCTCCTGCACAGTGGCACGGATAAAGCCGTTCAGGCGGTCGCGCATGGCGCTTCCTATCAGGTGGGTGTCGACACGTTGTCTGCCCTTCGGAAGCTCGGTGATACGGGAAATGTCGAGGTCACCGTAAAGGACAAGCGCCAGGGTGCGCGGGATCGGTGTCGCACTCATGACAAGAAGATGCGCGGCGGGATTCTTTTGGCGGATCGCCGCGCGCTGATTTACGCCAAAGCGATGTTGCTCGTCTGTGATCGTGATCCCAAGATCCGCAAATGCCAGCTTTTCGTTCAGAAGGGCGTGCGTTCCGATGACAAGATCGGTGCGCGCCGCACCGGTTGCCACAAGCGAACCGTAGATATGCGTCTTTTCCCGCATCGGGGTGGAGCCCAGCAAAAGGCTTGTGCGCATTCCCAGCTTTTCAAACAGCGGAGCAAGCTCATAATAATGCTGGCGGGCCAGGATCTCGGTAGGAGCCATGATGGCGGCCTGGTGGCCGTTCAGAATAGCGATATAGGCGGCAATGGCGGCACATACGGTCTTACCGCATCCCACATCTCCTACAAGGATCCGGCTCATGGGGGCACCGCTTTTGCAGGCCATATCGGCGGCGATCTCGCGGATGGCCGCCTTTTGCGATTCGGTCAGCTCATACGGGAGAAGACGGAGAAATGGGGTGATATTTTGCTTTTGACAGGGAAGACCGCCGACAGCGGGATGCGAGCGCTTGGCTAAGGAAAGCGCAAGGGAGAAAAGAAGGTATTCATCAAAGGCCATGC
>JAGBZZ010000022.1 GCA_017652965.1 Clostridia bacterium
AAATGTTAAAGTAGACGATATGGGCGCCATAGAGGATCACCAGCGCCGCGGGAACGGCGATGCTGACGATCCGCACCGCCAATTTGTTGCGGATCAGCGACACGATCAGACCGAGAAGGGCGCCGCCCGATACCGAAAAGAACAAAATATAGAGAAACTGCTTAAAGGTCATGCCGCCATAGGTCGACACCCGCGTGACAAGCTCCATAAAAAAGATGACGGCGGGAAAGAGGGCCACCAGCTTAAAGAGATTTTCCAGCTTGCCCTTCTGTGCGCTGCGAGGCGCGCCCTCGCGGGACGACGGATAGCCGCCGCGACGGGATGTTTCGGCTTGATTCATAGGTTTCCTCCTTGGGTTCGACAATGGTTCAGAATCATGGTGAAAAGATGCTTGACCGCCAATTTGCGGACGTGCTCACGGTTTCCCGTCAGGGTCAAGCGCTCCACACGGGTTCCGTCTTTATGAGACAGGGCGACGAATACCACCCCCGCCATGCCCTCGGGAACGCCCTCCCCCCCTTCGGCGTAGCCGGTGGAGGAGATGCCGAGATCGGCACCCGACAGGCGTCTGGCGCCCTCCGCCATTTCGGCGGCGCAAGCCTCGGACACCTCGGTGTAGCGGGCGATGGTCTCGGGAGACACCCCGAGAAGCCCTTCCTTGATTTCGTTGGTATAGGAGACGACGCCGCCCTTCAGCACGCGGGAGGAGCCCGATACGTCGGTGATCTCCTTGGCCGCAAGGCCTCCCGTACAGGATTCGGCGGTGAAAAGGGTCAGACCCTGCTCACGGAGGGTCTTGACCACCGCTTCCTTTATGGTGGTATCCACCCCGTAGATATAGGGGGCAACGGGAGTCGTCATCAGATCTTGTATGTCACGGTCGCAAAGCCGCTGGGCCTCGCTTGGGGTGGCGGCCGAGGCCGTCACGCGGATACGAACCTCGCCCTCGAGGCAATAGGGCGCTTCGGTGGGATTGGTTGCCGCCTGCATCCGATCCCGCAGGATGGCCTCCACCGCCGATTCACCCATGCCGCAGATGTTGACGTTCTTTGACACCAGCACACGGTCGGTAAAGTCGGCAAGATAGGGCATGACCTGATCGCGGAACATAGGCTCCAGCTCGCGCGGCGGGCCGGGAAGCAGGACGATCATACGATTTTCCGCGGGGCAATCGATGGCACAGCCGTCGGCGGTGCCGTTACGGTTGGGGAAGATCACCGCACCCTCGGGCATCATGGCCTGCTTGACGTTATTGTCGGTCATCTCCTTGCCGCGGCGGTCAAAAAAGGCTTGGATACGGGCGAGGGAATCTTTGTCAAGATAAAGGCTCTTGCCGAGAGCCTCGGCGGCGGTTTCCTTCGTAATATCGTCGTAGGTGGGGCCGAGGCCGCCCGTCAGGATCAAAAGCTCACTGCGGGACAGGGCCAGCTGAACGGCCTCCCGCAGGCGTGTGGGGTTATCGCCTACCACGCCTTGGTGGTACTGGTCGATGCCCAGCGCCGCTAAGCCTTTGGAAATATAGGCGGCATCGGTATTCACGATATCGCCGATGAGAAGCTCGGTTCCCACCGAGAGGATTTCTGCGGTTTTGATCCGACGGTTCATGGGGGGGATTTCCTTTTTTTGTTTATGGGGGAGTTTTAGGTTTCTGCGTTTGGAGGTTACTTTCTTCTGATCGTTAGGGGAAAAGCTACACCGCTATGGTGTTTTTTCCGCATTTCTTTGCTTGTGGAGAAGCTACACCGCTATGGTGATTTTTCCGCATTTCTTTGCTTGTGCAAAGAAACGCTCGCAAAGAAAACACACTTACCCCCTTTTCCCGAAAAGGGGGTAAGCCCCCCAAAAGGGGGCTTGCGCAGCCACGAAACTCACCTTCGTGGGTACGGGCACCGACGGCAAAGCCGTCTGAGTGCCGGCAAGATGGAATGGGAGGGGAACGGTTATCC
>JAGBZZ010000237.1 GCA_017652965.1 Clostridia bacterium
AGCACCACAACAAAAGAGCAACCCTTGCGGTTGCTCTTTTGTTTTGGTACCCTCGAAGTCTCGCGCACGCACAGCGTGCGTTCCGAGTGGGACGAAGGTGAAAACGCCACGGGGCGGCGTTTTCATCCGAGGAGTCACGAAAATAAGGAGCCGAAGGACGGGGCTATGCTCCTACGCGCGGCGACTATATTTTCGGAAGTGAGTAGCGAAGCGAGGAAGTGCCGCGTAGCGGCGCTCCGCGCCCCTGCCACAGTAGGGAAGGGCCGATGCCCTTGTGGATGCTCTTCCTTTTTGGTACCCTCGAAGTCTCGCGCACGCATAGCGTGCGTTCCGAGCGACCGAGCGCAGCGAGGAAGTGCCGCGAAGCGGCGCTCCGCGCCCCTGCCACAGCAGGGAAGGGCCGATGCCCTCCTTGCGGTTGCTCACCTTTTGGTACCCGCAAAAGAGAGGGAGCCGTACTGCCTTTGCAGTACGGCTCCCTTTTGCCGCTTTTACTGTGCGGCTTCCTTTACAGTGGTGGTGTTCATGGTGACGGGGTTCTTACCCGAGTGGTCCTTGTTCTGCGTGATGATCAGGGTCTTTTCGATCGTCACGGCATTGTAGAGTGCCACAATACCCGAGGAGGGGCAGGTGGTATCGGCAAAGCCGGCCTGGATCTCAAGCTTACCCTCGGTCAGCAGGGCACCGAAATGCACGGTGTCGAAGTAGGAAAGCCCCACAAGGTCAAGGTCGGCAAGGCTATCCCCACCCACAGAGCCGATGCGGGTACCAAGACCCATCAGACGCCCGGTGGCACCGGCAACCGCCGCAGGGTCACACATCCAGGGGCAACCCACCACGATAGAGGTGATCGTGCCCTCCACCTCGCGGTCGCTACCCTTGGCAAGCGAGCAAAGGGCGGCGGTGGCGATATTCTGGAAGCCACCCATGCTACCGCCATAGGCGAAGGAGATCTTGCCGTTATAGGCGGCTCTCATCTTGTAGAAGTCGGTAAAATCGGTGATGTTGGTGTCATAGGGCTCGGCATCCTCGTAAAGATCGCTTGTCAGATAGTGAAGCATCTGGATATTACGCAGGATCATCTTGGTAAGGTAGGCCGTGGCGGGATCGTCATAATCGGCAACGAACTTGGCAAAGTTCGCATCCTGCGAGAAGTCGGTCGGGGTGAAGGTGCCGTCGTCATAGTTGTAGTAGGCCTTCGGCATCCCGTTCGGATGCATTTTCACGGTGATCGAACTGGCAGAGCAGCTGAAGTAGCCGTCACGCGTGCCGTAGGCGTTCAGGCCTACCACGATAGGCAGGGAGTTCGGCTCGGCGTACTTCGGGACGGTTACGTACCCGACAGCCGGGCGGCCGTTGGTACGGTCGGCATCGCACGCGAGGTAGATCTCGTAGAAGTCAAAGCTGTCAAGCTTATCGATATAGCTTTCATAGCCAAGCGTCTTCAGATAGTTGGCATCCATCTTGTAGATGGCAAAGCCGTTGCGATACTTAGAGGAGCCGCTGGAAGAAATAGTGGGGTCGATCGTGGTGGACAGCATCTCGGTCCAGAACTCGGCGAAATCGTCGGGGGCCAGCACGTCGGAGTAGATGCTGTTTGCCTCCACCACCGCGCCTCCGATAAAGGAGTAGGTCGGGCGGGAGATCGCCTGTCCCTCGGTCGAACCGTACACAACAGGCAGAAGCTGATTGCTGGCATCGTAGGCATTGACACTGAGGCGCACCGAGCCGGGCACCAGGGTCATCCCCTGCGGGACGGTGATCACAAGATAGCCGGTCTCACCGCTGACGGTGCCGCTCAGCTTTTGCTTGGTGTCATCGGCCTCCAGGGTGTAGGAGAAGGTGTTACAGCCGACAAGCTGGCCGTTAAGGGTCAGCTTCAGCACGAACACGATCTCATCCCCAAACGAGTAGGAAAGGGGATTTTTCGTGGTATTGCCGATCAGCTGGGTCAGATTCGTATAGTTGTTCACGGTCTCCACCTTCGGGGGGATATTGGTGCTGAAAACGGTGTGAACGTACTGCGAGAGGGAGGTCTTCTTACCCGAAAGGGTAGCGGCAAAGGTCTCCATACCGGCCATGCAGCCCTCATCGCTTCCACCGAGGATCAGGATGTTCTTGCCGGACATGTACATGTGATAGTCGGTGCCGGAAAGCGGTACGATCCCATCGGTCTTAACACCGATGTAGATGACCTTATCCATGCCGTCCTCGTATTCCACGGCCTCAAGCCCCAGCTCGTTGACCAGTGCCATGGCGGCCTCAAAGCCGGCATCGTCATAGGCGATGCGGTAGCCGTCCAGCATGCCGTCAAACACAAAGACCTCCACGTCGGCAGGGGTCTTCTGTACGACGGGATTTTCCGGAGAGGTGGCGGGCACCGTGACGGTGGTCGTAGTGGTGGCAACAGTCGTGGTGTTGGCGGTCGTCGTGTTGGCGGTCGTCGTGTTGGCAGCGGTTGTAGTAGACATAGGGGATACCTCACTTGTTGTTACGGTCGTTTGGACTGCGGTGGTTTCCGAGGGGGTATCGGTACAGGAAACGCAGCACACAGCCAGGGTAGCCAGCAACAAAAGGAAGGCAAGAATGCCGAAACGATTCATAAGCATACCTCTTTCTTTTATGTTGGAATACCTTCATTATAACATAATGGTGCGGGGGATGCAAGAGGGATTTTGCAGGAATTTTGCCCCGCGGTACGCAGAAGGCCGCCGCACTGCGCTTTTCTTGCCGCCCTACCTTGACAGACGGCCGATTTCGTGGTAAGATAGGCAAAGAAGGAGTAATGCCGATGAACGTATATACCATCACACCCCAGCCCTTTGGGGAAAATGCCGTTGCCAAGGAGGTGCGCTTTCTGGTGGCCACGGCAAAAGCCGCCGAATATGCGGTGATCGCCTTGGATCTGCGCCCCTGCAGTGCCTATCTGCGCACGGCGGCGCGCCATTCGCTTTCCGCCCTGAAGCGTGAGGGGAAGATCGATTTTTTTGTCCCCGGTGAGCGCTTTACCCCCGAGGATACCGGGGCGGCCTTTTTGCTGCAGCGCGACCCCGCCTTAGGAGAAGAGCCCCTGCTTACCGAAAGGACAGAGGGGATCTTTGTGGTCTCTCTTTGAAAATATAAAAGCGCCCGCGAGATCCTCGCGGGCGCTTTTATGCGTTTAGCCGGCCTTTTCTTCGAGATACGCGACAACGTCGCCGACCGTGATAAACTTGTGCAGATCCTCCTCGTCAATGGTGAGATTGAATTTTTCTTCGCAAAGAAGAATGAGATCGGCCAGTTCCAGCGAATTTACGCCGAGGTCGTTGGCAAGCTCAGCATCCATGGTGATCTTGTCCTCATCGACACGAAGCTCTTCCATCAGAAGATTTTTGACCTTTTCGAACATGGGGAAGTCCTCCTAAAGTTTGTTCTTTTTGTGCATCTATCACGTCACCAGATACCGTTTGATCTTTTTCGAGGTGTTCTTCTCAAACTCCTCGGTACGGATCTCGATATCAGTAATGTGCTTAAAGGTGGGAACGCGCTTGTTGATCTCGGTGATCGCCGCCTTAACGGCATCGTAGACCGCGCTGGGGGTCATCCCCCCCAAGGCGGGATTCTCAAGATCCGGCACCACGATCGCCGTAATGGCAACCTCGGCCCCCTCGTGCTTTCTGCCAAGCACCACCGATTCCTTGACAAAGGGGATCTCGGCGATATACTCCTCCAGCTCCTCGGGGAAGACGTTTTTACCGTTGGAAAGGATAATGACGTTCTTTTTGCGGCCGGTGATGAAAATGAAGTTGTCCTTGTCAAGATACCCGATGTCCCCCGTACGGAAGAACCCGTCCTCGGTAAAGACAGCGGCCGTGGCTTCTTCATTTTTATAATAGCCCATCATGACGTTCGGCCCCTTGACGAGGATCTCACCCGTGCGCGGGCCACCGTCGGTGGGGGCATCGTCATAGTCGATCTTCACCTCGCAGCCAAAGACAGGCGCACCCACCGAGCGGGGGCGCAAAACGCGCGAGGAGTTGACAGCCACCAGCGGCGAGCATTCGGTGATCCCGTATCCCTCAAAGACGGTCACGCCGAAGAGGTAAAGATCCTTCAGGATCTTCGGGTTGATGGGGGCACCGCCGCATACGATGCTGGTAAGATTACCGCCAAAGGCGGCCGTGATCTCGGAGAACAGCTTTTTGCGGATATCAATGCCAATGCCAAGCAGGCGCTCGGCCAGCGACATCCCAAAGCGTACCTTCTTTTCCATCCCGCGCCGGCGGATCTCGTCCCAGATGCGCTTGTGCAGGGTCTCCACAAACAGGGGAACAAGGATCAGGGTGTTCGGCTTGTACTCGGCAAAGTTCTTCAGCACACGCTTGATGCTGTCATTGATCAGCATCGAGCCGCCAATGGCCAGAACGCCCAGCTGCCCGCACAGCATCTCATAGGTGTGGTGAATGGGAAGCACCGAAACAAAGGTGCAGCTTTGGTCGTAGGGCATGGTGTGGGTGGCCGAGTTCAGGGCGGAGATAATGTTGTAGTGCGACAGCATGACGCCCTTGCTTGTCCCGGTCGTACCCGAGGTAAACAGGAGGATGGCGCACTTTTCCATATCAAGATCGCGCTCGGCATAGCTCGTATTCCCGGCGGCCTTGGCGGCGGCACCGTCTGCCAGCATATCGGCAAACGAGACAAGCCCCTCGCGCCGCACGTAGTCGGCCTCGGGCTGTACGGGAACACGCAGGGTGAGGAAATCGTACTCCTCGGCGGTAAAGCGGCTGTTGAAGGCGGCCGTGTAGACCACCACGTCTGCCTCGGCATGCTTGATAAAGGCGGCAACCTGCTCGGGTGCCAGCTCCTTATCCATCGGAATGATGGTACCGTTTGTGCAGATGGTGGCGATGTAGGTAGCAAGATAAGCGGGGTGAGTTTCCCCGATCATAACAACGCGGTGGCCGGCAAGCCCGGCGGCATCCAGCGCGGTAGCAAAGGACTCCACCATCGCGGCAAAGCCGGGATAGGTGACGGTCTTTTTCTCTCCGCCCTCGTTATAATCGTAAAGCGGCTTGTCGCCAAAGGTCTCTGCGGTGTTTACCACCAGATGGCGCAGGTCGGTATAATTGATCGGAGGGATCGAAGAAAGGGGATTAAGCATCTTCATGCGGTTGTACTCCTTTTTGCTGCTATGACACGTGTCTTTTACAAAAAGCAACACTAACACCGACCATTTTACCTCAAAAATGCCGATTTGTCAAGGTTAATTTTTCCAACAACGAAAATGTGTAAAAAAATATGTCAAAAAAGCGCTCAAAGACCCCTGTTTTGCGGGAAAGGGAGGGGATAGGACAGAATTTAAGGCGCAAAAGACTTTACAAAAGTGAAATAGTATGGTACAATAATATGAAAATATCGGGCAAATGGGAGGTTTTTATGGATCTTTGGTCATGGATCTGTCTCGGTGTATTTCTGGCGGCGGCCGCGTCGGCCCTTGTTTTGCGGCATTCGGTACTGCTGGGGATCCTGCCCGGGGCGCTTCTTTCGGTCATCCTTTCGCTTCTATTGCCGATCGGTGCATGGGCGCTTCTTGTCCTGGTGCTTGGCGGTGCCGGAGGGGCTCTGGTGCTTTTGCGCCTGCGCGGCCGTCCGATGTCATCCCTGGAGGCTATGGTTGGCAGATCCTGCACGGTGACAGAGCGCCTGGATTCCGAAACCGGGGGTCAGGTGTCGGTGGACGGCGGCCTTTGGGCGGCGCGTGCCCTGGCGCCGGGTACGGCTTATGAGCCGGGGGATGTGCTTACCGTGGTGGCAATTGAGGGCGTTAAACTGATTTGCCAATAATTTTTCGGATATTCCCCTCTTTTTTTAAAAAACCGCTTGACAAATCCCGTTGGCTTTGCTATAATACATCCGTTGCGGTATTACGCGTGTACCTTTAGCTCAGCCGGATAGAGCAACTGCCTTCTAAGCAGTAGGTCGGGGGTTCGAATCCCTCAAGGTACGCCATGAGGATGCCGCCGGCATCCTTATATGGTGGGCGTGGCTCAGTTGGTTAGAGCGCTAGGTTGTGGCCCTGGAGGTCGTGGGTTCGA
>JAGBZZ010000238.1 GCA_017652965.1 Clostridia bacterium
ATTCAGGTGGAGTTCGACCCCTTGCTGGTGGGCTTCAAGTATGTGGATTTCAATGATGCCGAGGCCCTGCGCGCTGCTATCTCCAAGGAAACCTGCGGTATCATGCTGGAGGCCATCCAGGGTGAAGGCGGCGTGAACCCCGCCACGCCTGAGTTCATGCAGACGGTGGCGGAGCTTTGCCGCGAGAGGGGCGTTCCCTACTATCCCGGCTGTGTGACCCCGACCGAGATCATGGCGGCGCTGGAGCTTGGCATCACCACCGTCAAGTTCTTCCCGGCAAACGTCTACGGCGGGCTTGCCGCCCTCCGTGCGCTCTCGGCTCCCTTCCCGCAGGTGAGATTTATCCCGACGGGCGGCGTTGACCGTGCGAACATCGACGAATTCTTGGCGTTTGACAAGGTCGCCGCCATCGGCGGCAGCTTCTTCGTCAAGGAAGCGCTTGCAAAAATGGAGGAGAAATAAAATGGCAAAAGTGATAACCTTTGGCGAGCTGATGCTCCGCCTTGCTCCGAATGGCTATTACCGTTTTTTCCAGAATGACCAGATGCAGGCCACCTTCGGCGGTGGCGAGGCCAACGTGGCCACCTCGCTTGCTAACTACGGCCTTGACAGCACCTACGTGACGAAGCTCCCGAAGCACGCCATCGGCGAGGCGGCGGTCGCATCGCTCCGCTATTTCGGCGTGGACACCTCAAGGATCGTCCGCGGCGGCGACAGGGTGGGCCTTTATTTTCTTGAGAAGGGTGCCTCGCAAAGAGGCTCGGTCTGCATTTACGACCGGGCACACTCGGCCATTGCCGAGGCCTCCCCGACCGACTTCGATTGGGACAGCATCTTCGAGGGGGCGGACTGGTTCCATTTCACCGGGATCACCCCGGCGCTCGGCAAGGGGCTTGTGGACATCTGCCTTGATGCCTGCCGTGCGGCCAAGGCACGCGGGGTCAAGATCTCCTGCGACCTCAACTACCGCGGCAAGCTCTGGACGCGTGCCGAGGCGCGCGAGGCGATGACGAAGCTCTGCGAATACGTGGACGTATGCATCTCGAACGAGGAGGACGCCAAGGATGTCTTCGGCATCGAGGCCGAGAACACCGATATCTACGGCGGCAAGCTTGACCACGAGGGCTACAAATCGGTGGCGAAGCAGCTCGCCGACCGCTTCGGCTTCGAGAAGGTGGCGATCACCCTGCGCTCCTCGATCTCGGCCAGCGATAACGACTGGGCGGGTATGCTGTACGACGGCGAAGGCTTCTACTTCTCGAAGTCCTATCACCTGCATATTGTGGACCGCGTCGGCGGTGGAGACAGCTTCGGTGCCGGGCTTATCTATGCCCTCCTTGCGGGCAAGGATAGCGCGGCGGCCATCGAATTTGCGGTGGCGGCCTCCGCCCTCAAGCACTCGATCGAGGGCGACTACAACCGCGTCGGCGCCGCAGAGGTCGAAAAGCTGGCCGGCGGTGACGGCAGCGGCAGAGTACAGAGATAAGATGGAGAAGGCTCCACGACAAACGTCGTGGTGCCGTCTTTGATGTCAGTATACGCGGGTCACGTCAATTTTCATTTTTGCTTCCTCACCCGCGAGCTTGACAATTACCTCCTTGTTGGAAACGTCCTGCAGTGTAACAGACTGATTTTGATTCACATCGACCGCACAATAATACTCTCCGTCAACAATAATTGCTATTTCGGCGTTTCCCGATTCTATGGAACTGCCAATGTTAAGCGTAAGAGTGCTTCCCGATATTTTCGTTGCCTGAAGAATGATAACGCCATGGATTTTTCCAAATGACCTGCTGATATGATCGTAATCACAGTCACGGAGCTTTGTTCCAAGGATATTCGTGTGATTCCCGGAGCTTTTTGCAGATCCCGTGACCGCTATGTAGTTGCTGTCTTTGCTTAAGATATCCTCCCGCGTAATTTCGGTCAGCGCAAAATTTTCAGGTCCGTTCGTGTCAACAAAATCAGATTTCGACCCCAATGAGATGATAACGGCAATCAGTATTACAGCAATAACAACCGGAATAGAGATGCACAATGCTACGAGCTTCTTATTGACGGTCCTTTGATATCCACACGAATCGAGATACTCTCGCAAGACTTTTTTTATTTCTTCCGAATCGAACACCTCTTTTGACCCGTCCAAATAGTAAGAAACTGCTTTTTTACGGAATCCATATTCCTTGCGGTATCCGTTAAAGTTATAAGCTGTTTCGGTATATGTGTTATCGTCCCTCAGCTGCGCAATACAGCGAAATGTCGATTCTCCCATACGTATGCCGCGATATTTGGTTTCAATAATTATTTTATCATCTTCTGCTGTGACAGTATATTTCTTATCACTGCCGTTCAGAGCAAGCGCACCTTGTAAAACCTCTTGTTTTGTCACAACTGCACCACCTTTCTGTTTTATAGTCTAATTATATCGTAAATTTGTTAACAATTCAACCGCTTCTCAACCAAATCACGCGTGAGGGCGTGTATGGAATCCGAAACTTGTTGCGGTATGGAATTGGCACGAAGTGCCGTATGTAATCAACACGGAGTGTTGTATATCATCAAGCCGCAGGGAGATGCACGCTAAAGCGTGATGAGATACAGCCCCGTAGGGGCTGATGATATACCAAGCCTCGCGGCTTGGATAAAAAAATCGACAAGCCGAAGCTTGTCGATTTTTTGGCAGGGGCACAAAGGCTCGAACTCTGGACACGCGGTTTTGGAGACCGCTGCTCTACCAACTGAGCTATACCCCTATAACGCTACCTATTGTACCACACCGCGACCGAAAATGCAAGCCTTTTTTTGAAAAAATAAAAATAATCGAAAAAAGGCGTGGGGCTATGGGTTTTCACCCTCTTTTTCGTGCTTTTTCATTGACAAAAGGAGGCGATTTTGTTAGAATGGTGATGTGAAAAAAGTGTAGAAGGAGAACGCCTATGACCGCTTATCCTCTCTGGCCGAAGGGAATCCCAGGAGCCTCTACCGAGATCCCCTCTGCCGTTTTCTACCCGCCAAAGGAAAAAAGGAGCCGCGCCGCGGTCATCGTATTCCCCGGCGGCGGATACACCGGCCGCGCCAACCACGAGGGGTACGGCTATGCCGAATTTCTGAACGAGGCCGGGGTCACCGCCTTCGTGGTGCATTACCGCGTCCGCCCGGCGCAGTTCCCCGACCAGCTTCTCGATGCGCGCCGTGCCGTCCGCTTCGTCCGTGCCAATGCCGAAGAATTTGGCGTTGATCCCGATAAAATTATCGTGATGGGCTCGTCGGCAGGAGGGCATCTGGCCGCCCTTGTCTCCACCTACCGTGACACGCTTGAGGGGGAGGGAGACGAACCGCTTGATGCCGTTTCCCCCACCCCGAACGCGCAGGTGCTGTGCTATCCCGTCATCTCGTCGGACGAGAGGATCGCCCACGTCGGCTCCTTCCGCACCCTGCTCGGAGACCGCTACGGGGAACGGGATACCATCAGCCCCGATCTGCTCGTCGGAAAGACGACC
>JAGBZZ010000239.1 GCA_017652965.1 Clostridia bacterium
GGCCTCGACCCCCTGCGCGTGCAGAAAATCGATAAAGCCCGCCTCTGTCCGCAGGGTCGGATACGCCCCTGCCGAAAAGCCGAAGTCGCCATCCTTGGCGGGGACATCTATGCCGATCGCATACGGGGTCACCCCGTCCTTCGTGTATCCCTTCGCCCTCTCGGCCTCGCGGTATACGTCCACGGGTAGGTGAAAGGCCATAAAGGCGGGGACGGCCCGCTTTTGCGAAAGGCGTATCCTTTCGGTCGCGCTTGCCACCAGGGCAAGCTGATCGGGATAGAGGCCGCCCTCACGGATGACGGCGGGGTCGGTGGCGGCGCGACAGCCGTTGGAATCCAGCATATGCAAAACGCGGATCAGCCGCTCCCCCTTGGCAATGCCGACGGTATAGTTACCGTTGCCCGATACCTCACCGCGCCGAAAGAGGCAAAAGCGGCTTTTGAGAAGCCTTTCGCATTGCCATCTGACTCCCATAGCCGACTCGTTATCGTGATTGCCGAAGACGGGTGCAAAGGGGATGCCGAAGCTGTCGAGAAGGTCGCAAAGGTAGCAAAGCGTGCGGCCGTTATCGTCAAACGAGCCGTAGACAAGATCCCCCGTGATGATGATAAGATCGGGGCGCGCCTGCGCCACCAAGGAGCGGATGTGGTCACCGCATTGGCTGTCGAAATTTTGGGGATCCCATGCCGCAACCTCGTCGGGGCGAAGGCGCCCCGGTGTGCGGCGCTGTGTCGCATCGATGATCTGCATATCGGTCAGCTGCAGGATGCGGATGCTTTTCCTGTCCTCGGGAAAGCGCAGGGCGAAATCACACCCCGAAAACGCGGTGCCGGCTATCTCCTTTTCCTTTAAAATCTCCATGCGGTACCCCTCCTTGGCATCATACTTCCTCGGCGGGGATCAGGATAGCGCCTGCCAGCGCCTGCCGCAGAAGAGAGAGGGGCATATCGGTGGCAAGATAGCGCTTTTCGGCGATGGGAAGCAGGACACTTCCCTCCTCCTGCCGCACGGGGATCTCCTCGCCGCCAAGCTGTGCCTTGTAGGAAAGTGCCCCCGAAAGGCCAAAAAGGCGCAAGACCCCCTCGCCCGTGTTATGCCAGCATACGGCATAGGTCTTGCCGCGGCGCTCCATCAAAAAGGCGGTGACACTCGCATCGCCCCCCGCGACCCCCTCCACCATTTCCCAGGCGGCAAGCTCAAGCTCGCCCTCCTCGTTTATCAAGAGGGTATGCTCGATATCGGTCTTTTGGAGCTCTGCCCGCACGGCATCGGTCACAAAGCCGCACTCACGCGCCATCTCCCAGCGCCGCAGGGTCTCCAGCATATCGTCGGTACGGGCGGCGGCGCGCAAATTCTGCAGGGCATTATTGCCATAGCCGCCCGCAAAGCTACCGGGGCAGCCGCAGGCCGCCGCCAGGGCGGTGCCATACTCCAGAATGTCGGGGCGCTGCCCCGGCTTGCACATCCACCAGCCGAAGTTCAAGCGGGTGAAATCATTTGCCATACGAAAGACCTCGGCATACGGATGCTTGACGATCATTTCCTTAAACCGTGCCGAATCCCAGACGTCAAAGGCGTTACCGCCGCTCAGCATATGCCAGGAGAAGTGGGATTTCGCCGCACCCTCGCAAAAGATCGGCTTTTTTTCAAGCTTTTGGTAGACCCGCCACTGCGCAAGGCCGACGTTTACGTCAAAGGGCGGGTTCGTCCCCTCCGAGCCGTCAAAATAGAGGAACTGGAAGCCGGCGCCATACAGATCGGCGATCCTATCGGCAATCTCATCCTGCAGGCTTGTGCGCTGGTCTACGTAGGCACTGTTCCCCGCAAATTCGCTGATATCCAGTACGCCCCCCATCGTGCCCGCCTCATGGGCGCGCGGATGCGTGCCGTTAAAGCCGCGCTCGCATCCCAAAAAGCGGTAGGGGCGCTCCGCAGTAAACGACTCATAGCGGATAAGCTCGCCCATAAAGCGCAAAACGCGGTGCTTTTCAAAGGTCGGCGCGTTTTCGGGATTTTCCTCCACGTACAGTACGGTGTCCTCCTCCTCTACCGCCCCGGCAAGGGTAAAGCGGTGCGAAAGGTTCAGGCGGTGGTCTGCCACCGGGGTCAGATATTTCGTCCGAAGGCCGACGTGGGCGTGCAGGATGTGAAGCCCGGGGATAATGCCCGCCGCGCGGATCTTATCCAGCATAGCCACAAGATCGGCCCGCCCGTTCGGGTATTCCTCGCGATAGGTGTCGTACTGGCCGCTGTATCGGTAGCCGCCCTCCTCGTAAAGGATGGACGAATAGACGATGCACATAAACCGAAAGCCGCCCCGAAGCGCGAACGCGATATGCTCGTCCACCGTCTTGGGGTTGACGTTGCCCGCCCAGTAATACGAGCGGTTGATAAGCGGCGAGCGCCGGCTTTCGACCCCGCGCGGAAGGTCAAAGTCCTGCTCTAAGGCATCGATCGCGTCCAAAAGACGGCCGGGCTCGGATACGATCAGGGCGACCCCTGCCCCCTTCAGCTTGACCTCCTTTAAGGTCTCACCGAAGAGGATCTTATGGTCCCGGCGATCCTCGGCCGCGATCCTCGGATACGGGCAGGCAGACAGGACGTTGACAGCGACCCGATCGTCCCACATTACGTTCAGCCATTCGCCAAACCGCGCCCGCGTGGCCACCGGCAGCTGCACAAGGCGGAATTCACACACCGGGGGGCGGATCGGCGAGACCCCGATCCCGAAGGAATCGGGTCTTACAAGAAAATCGGAAAGGGTAAATACCATATAGGCAGGCGCGATCTTCACCTCCACGACCGCCTCAAAATCGATAAGCTCAAAGCCTACGACCAGCCGCCCCTCCTCCATGCGCAGGCGGTTTGCCCGGAAGGTCGTCCTTTTGGTCGGATGGGCAAGCTTGACCTCGTTGTGATAGGGGCGCTCCTCGGTCAGCGAGAAAAAGGGCAGCCTTTCGGTTTTGGAAAGACACTCCTCCCCGTTTGCCTTCAAGATGAGGCTTTCGGCCTTGGCATCCTCGCCAAGGGAGAGCCGAAAGACGTCGTTTTCCAGAATGTATCCCATATCGCTCCTCTTTTCTCAGAAATAAACCGTGTAAGCCGCCGGCTTATCCTCGATGCGGTAGCCGTCACAGCTTCCCGCATTGCGGATATAGAAGACGGCGCGGTCGGAAAAGACCTCAAATACAAGATATTGCGCAAGGGTCGGCGTGCCGGTGCCGGGGTGGTGGGCAGGCTCCTCGCGCCCGCCGTAGCCCGTCAGCCCGTCGGCCTCAAAATACTGCTTGCCAAACGGACGAAGGCCGCCCATATGCACAAGGGTGAAATCGTACTCCTTACCCTCGGAGCTGACCTCGGAAAGGTTCGGCCCGAGCGGCGCGCCGTCCTTGCCGACGTGCAAAACAGCCCCCGAGGAGAAGTCGCGGTAGCAGCTTCTCTCCCCATGCACGTGGCCGTAAAGATAAAAGGCGTTGCGGTGGCCGCGCAGCATCTCGTAAAAGAGGGCGCGGTTGCCGTTGATCATTGTCTCTGCAAGCTCACCGTCGTTATAATAATAGATGGCCGACAGATGCCCGACAAGAAAGACAGGCTTTTTGCCATCCGGGTCGATCTTATCCAGCTTACGCCCGACCCAGCGCATCGTTTCATCACTGTAGTATCCCTCGTGCGAGTTAAAGGCGGTGTTCGGATCGATGTTGATGCCGATAAAGTCGATCCCCTTCACCACGTAATGAAAGGCGCCAAGGTAGCGCTCGCCCGGCTTTTCCTCGGAGGTCAGCGTCAGCCGCTCATCCTCCGGCAGCGTGCCGAAGGCCGCATCCATCAGGTCGTAAAAATCGGTGGTGTTATAGGGGGCGTTCTCGGCAGTTCCCACGTCACCGAGGATCATATCGTTGTTGCCCGCCACGTAAAGGACACGCCCCTCCTCTGCCGTTGCCGAAACACATGCGTGGATCTTTTCCTTGATATCAAGGAAATTCTTTTTCGGCAGGGCGCAGGACTTGTTCCAAAAGGGGTAGTCCGAGATGTTGTCCCCACCGACAAGCGAAAGCGCGGCAGGGCCGAACTCGCCGACCGCCAGATCGCACGCACGGACAAGCGAGCGCCTCAGCGTCGTGGGGTAATCCAGCATCGACTGCTGGTTGTGGATGTCGGTAAAGCCGAAGCCTGTCAGTATTTTCTCCATTTTAAGGATCTCCGTTTTCTTTTTCTTGCTTTCTTTGGCGGTATGCCTGCCTCTCGAATTTGAAGATCGCCACAACCGTGACCGCCCACTCGATCCCGTACGAGATCGCCGACGAGAAGGGGGCGCGGATCAGAAGATTGTAGGCGATCGCGCTCGAATGCGGGATCAGCATCGCGTACCGCATCACGCGCAGGTTGCGGATGGCAAAGGTGACGGCATACATGCAGGAGGCAAACAGGTAAAGCACGTCAAAGGGCGAAGCCTCCGAAAGGATCAGGAAATTTATCACCACGTAGCTTGCAATCGTCGCAAGGCAGAGCCCTGCGATCACGTAGGCGGGCACGCTTTTGTCCCTTTTTTCATAGTGATAGCACAAAAGCCCGCGCGCAATGCCGATCGCCACCGAGACCATCGTGAAATACGAGCCGATCACAAGGTACGAGACCGAAAGAAAGACGTTTCCCGTAAGCTGCAGGGTAAGATATCTTTTTTTACTGTTAAAGAAATAGCTGAGCGAGTATAAGATCAGCGCGGTCGTGCTGAAAAAATAAGCCAATAAAGTCATGTTGCTTGCCTTTCGCTGAAAGTGTATGATACCGTCAAGGCTCTAAGCGGCAGACGATGGCGGCCTCCACGACCTCTGCGATGTATGCCATCCCGTCCTCATCGGGATGCAGGCCGTCCACCGTGTTGATATAGTAGAAGTCGTTTTGCAGGCGGCTGTGGAAGAGGTCGGCTATAAAGAAATTCTCGCCGGCATTTGCCACCGCCCTCTCGATGGCAGCATTAAAGGCCTCTGTCCGCGCACGGATAAAGGCCGCGCGGTCGGGCAGGGTAACCGCGCAGACAAGCGCCTTGGGGTACGCGGCCTTGATGGCGGAAAGGGTTCTTTCATAGCTCGCCGCAAACACGTCCGTCGCGATCCCGCGGCCGAGGTCGTTGATTCCCATAAACACGATGATAAGATCGGGCACCTCGCCCTCGTTGTTCGATAGATACGCGGCTCTCCTCTCGCCCGAATCCTCATTGTCCTCCCCGCAAAGGTTACCACCGGAAAAAGAGTTATTCACGCAAAGAGAAAGCCCAAGCCGCTCCATCACGCGATGCCAATAGGTTTTCTCTACGGGGAACGGCAAGCGATAAAAGGAGGGGTTGTAATACAGCCTTTTCTGATAGTCGGGACTGTCGGATATCCCGTGATACGTGGATATGCTGTCCCCCAGTATAGAAAGGTTTTTTCCTTGTAGCATAGCATCTACCCCCCTATCTTACTAAAGTATAATCACTCGCGCCGTGCGCCCCTTTCGCGTATGTGCCGCAGGTAAAAATACATCGCCCAGTCCTGATCGTTGGCGTACGGGTCGGCAAACTCGCCCTTTACCCCGTTGACGCTGATCGGGAAAAGATAGGCGCAGGTAGCACGCCCATCGGGGGTGAACATCCCAAGCACCGCCCGATAGGCCGCCTCGGCACGGGTGCGATAGCCCTCATCCCCGCTAACGTCGGCATACCCCTCATAGTGGCAGGCGGTAAGGCCGCTCCAATAATGCGGGAAGGTGTCACCGTATAGCCGACGCTTGCCAAACCAAAAGCCGTCCCAATGGCGGATCGCCACCTCGTAAAGATGCCAGTCCGGCTGTCTGCCGTTAAACAGCTCAAGCGCCGACAGCTGCCGCCGCGCCTCCGCAAGATATTTTGCCTCCCCCGTGACCTTATACAGCTTGAGCATCAGCTCGACAGCGGGGGCGGAAATGCTCTGCTCAAACTTCACCTCGTGGGGCGGATAGCACAGCTTGTTTTGAAGGATCGTGTCGCCATGCGCGCGGAAGCACGCAAGGATATCCTCTTTTTCCTTCTCAAATCCCGCCGCCCTCAGCGAGGTGAGCATAGCCTCCATCGGGATCTCGAACGCATAGAAGCTCTCCCCGCCGATGCTGTAAAACCTCTTCATCACGCGATAGGCCACAAGCAGATCCTCGACCCGCCCCCAAAGCGCGTAAAGCTCCATATACAGCGTGGCCACCCACGGGTAGTTGTAGGGGCGCTTGTTGCTGTCGTCCCTGCCGTAATCATTGCAGACCAAGCCGCCCTCACGGTCGACGACCTCACGCTCAAGATAGGTCATATACCGCCTAAGGCTCGCTTCCAGCTCCACATCCCGGTGTGCGCGGAGATACGCCGCCATCAGCACCCCCATGCCAACACGCTCACGCGCGCCGTTATAGTTCGCATTGCGGGTACAATAGAGGCGCTCCTCCTCGTTGTCATAGGCAAGATACGCGCCGTCAAGCGGCGTGCCCCGCCTATCGACCTGCTGATGCGCGGCGATAAAGCGACACCGCTTTTCAAGCAACCGTCGGAACTTGGGCTGCACGAGGACGCGGCAAAAGGTGCTGACCCCGCCGACCGCAATGCGGTAGACCCGCTCGCCAAGCGTACGGCAGGGGTCGATTACCGTAACCCTCCCATCCCTCACCGAGAAGGCGAGCTCCCTGCCGCCAAGGGTGACTTTTACGTCGCTTTCGGAAAATGCGAATGCAGGGGTGACCTCAAGGCGTAGCTCCTCCCCCTCGAAAAGCAGGTAGTTCTCGGCCTTGACGTCGATATGCCGGGGGTTGTACTGCGAAAGCTTGGCATAGAAATCCGAAACGCCCCCGTGCCAGAAGAGCCGCCAAGCGACGGTAAAGCTCTCGCCCGGGGCAAGCATCTCGACAGGCGACGGATGCAGGATAAAATCCCCGCGGTCGTTACTGCCGCAGCTCTCGGCTATCTGGTTGCGCTCCACGCTGTAGCCGCAAAGGCTGCCCTCGGTCAAAACAAGCCCAAGGTGCGGCCCCTCTCCCCCCATGCGAAGCGCCATGACGTAGCTGACCTGCCCACCGCAAAAGATATGCGTGTGACAGCGGCGGTACAGGCAGACCTCGGCGCTGTCGTAGTTGTCGTTAAAGGGGGTGTAGATGCCAAGCGAATCCCGCTGTGTGCAAAGATATTTGTTTGTGGTATTGGTAAAGGTGAAGCGCTCAAAAAGCACCTCCCCCTCGTAAAGGGCCTCATGGCTGACGGCAAGCTCGGCGGGTGCCCTCACCTTGCCCCACTCGCAAAAGCCCTCTACCCAGTTCATTTTATATTTGTCATCGGGATGTATGAATTCCTTCATAGCAAGCTCCTTTCGCGCTTACCCTGTGATCTTGATCTTTTCGGCGCTTTCGTACTGCGACAGGATCCAATATACCGCCGTATTCATATCGATCTCGTGGCCGCCGTCAAAGATATCGAGGTAGACCGATGCCTCCCCGTGACCAAAGTACCTATATTATACTGCAAAATCCGAGAAGAAGCAAGAGTGAAGAAAAAGAAAAAGAGCGCACCTTGTAGATGCGCCCCTATTGAGTTACCCCAACAATTTCGAACCTTGGAATTTTATATGTCATTTATTCCAAATTAAGTACACATTTGTTTTTTTCGACTTACAAATAGAGTTATCGAGCCCAAGCCAAAAAACATCAAGCCAAGGCACGGTATCACAAGCAAAACCCAATCCGTATCTTTAGAACCAACATTTTGAGGATTATCAATATCATAATAAATTTCAATCTCATCTCCTACATTCCAAGAAGACGAATACATTTTGA
>JAGBZZ010000240.1 GCA_017652965.1 Clostridia bacterium
ATCTCCCCTTGACTTTTGAAGGCAGAGAAACTATAATATATAGTGAAATATTATTTTTTGGAGGTAACCTTCCTTATGCAGTTTATTGTTTGCGAATCCTATGAGGAGATGTCCCGCCGCGGCGCCGACATCATCGCGGCTATCGTGAAGGAGAAGCCCGGCGCGCTTCTCGGCCTTGCGACCGGCTCGACCCCTGTCGGTATGTACCGTGAGCTTATCCGCCGCTACCGCGAGGGTGAGCTTGATTTCTCGGCCGTCTCGTCCTATAACCTTGACGAGTACTATCCCATCTCGCCCGAGAACGAGCAGAGCTATCGCTATTTCATGAACGCCAACCTCTTTGACCATATCAACATCGACAAGAATAACACCCATGTGCCGAACGGCGCCGCCGAGGATGCCGAGGAGGCCTGCCGCGCGTATGACGAGGCCTATGCCGCCACCGGTGGGGCAGACGTGCAGGTGCTTGGCATCGGGCAGAACGGCCACATCGCCTTCAACGAGCCCGACGAGGCGCTGATCGTCGGTACCCACGTGACCGGCCTTACCGAGGATACCATCAAGGCCAACTCCCGCTTCTTCGCCTCGATCGACGAGGTGCCCACCCTCGCCCTGACGATGGGCATGGGCAGCATTATGATGGCCAAGAAGATCATCCTGCTTGCCAACGGTAAGAACAAGCACGCCGCGGTTTCCGCCCTGCTTGACAACAGGATCACCACCGCCATCCCCGCCACCCTCTTGAAGCTGCATCCCGACGTAATTATTCTTTGTGATAAGGAGGCCTATCATGGCTGAGAAGATTCTGAAAAACGTACGCATTGACGGCAAGGTGACCGACCTTGTCGCCGAAAACGGTAAGATCAAGGCGATCGGTAAGTGCGATGCCCCCGGTGAGGACTGCGGCGGCTACGACCTCTATCCCGGCCTGTTTGATACCCATGCCCACGGCTGTGTCGGCTTTGACACCATGGAGATCATGGACGGTGGCCTTACCGAGATGGCCCGCTATGAGTTTGAGCACGGCACCACCAGCTGGCTGCCTACCACCATGACGATGGATATCGAGACCATCCGTGAGGTCGTCAACCGCGAGCTGCCCCGTGAGGAGGGCTGCTGCAAGATCGAGGGCTTCCACATGGAGGGGCCGTACATTGCCGACAAGTATAAGGGCGCGCAGAACGGCGCCTTCATCAAGTCCCCCACCATGGCCGAGTTCTCGACCCTTCGCAACATCAAAAAGCTTTCCCTGGCGCCCGAGCTTGACGGTGCGATCGACTTTGTCCGTGAGTGCGCCGCCACCACCGATACCGTGATCTCGATCGGCCATTCGGCGGCCGACTACGATACCGCCATTGCCGCCATCGAAAACGGTGTCACCTCGCTGACCCACACCTTCAACGCCATGCCCCCCCTCCATCACCGCGATCCCGGCCCGATCGGCGCGGCGGTAGAGAAGGGCATCTATGCCGAGGTGATCTGCGATGGCCTGCACGTTTCGCGTGCCGCTATCCTGACCCTCTACCGTGCCCTCGGCCCCGACCGTATGATCCTGATCAGCGATTCGCTTCGTGCCACCGGCCTTGGCGACGGGGAATTCTCCTTTGGCGGTCAGAAGATCATCGTGAAGGAGGGCGTTGCCCGTATTGAGGCCGGGAACCTTGCCGGCTCCACCACCCCCCTCTTCGGCTGTGTGAAGAAGGCCATCGAGTTCGGTATTCCGAAGGCCGATGCCCTGAAGATGGCCTCGGCCACGCCCGCCGCCTGCCTCGGCCTTAAGAAGGGGCAGATGCGCGTCGGCTATGATGCCGAGTTCATCCTTTGCGATAGCGAGATGAACCTCATCCGCTCGATCATCCTGTAAGGAAATCCGAAATGGAACGCCGCCCGATGCTTGGCGTTATGCTGGATTGCTCGCGCAATGCCGTCTTTACCGTCGAGGCGCTTTGCCGCTTTATCGACAAGCTGGCCGCGATGGGCTACAACACCCTCCAGCTGTACACCGAGGATACCTATGAGATCGAGGGGGAGCCCTACTTCGGCTATCTCCGTGGCCGCTATACCGCGGACGAGCTTCGTGCCGTGGATGCCTACTGCCAAGAAAAGGGGATCGAGCTTATCCCCTGCATCCAGACCCTGGCGCACCTGCGTGCGCTTCAGCGCTGGGATCACCGCTTTGGGCGTGTTATGGATCAGCGCGACGTGCTTCTCGTCGGGGAGGAGGAGACCTACCTTCTCATCGATAAGATGTTCGCCTCTCTTGCCGCCTGCTTTACCTCCCGCCGTGTGCATATCGGGATGGACGAGGCGCATTGCCTTGGCCGTGGGCGGTATCTTGACCTGCATGGAAAAGAGGATCGAAGCGAGATCTTTCTTGCGCACCTTCGCCGTGTCTCTGAGATTGCCGAAAGGTACGGCTTCCGCCCGATGATGTGGGGGGATATGTTCTATCACCTCGGCACGGGTGGCCGTTACCTCGGTGCCGCGCTTACCCTCACAGAGGAGATCCGCGCGCTTGTACCGAAGGAGCTTGACCTTGTATACTGGGACTATTACAATACCGAAAAAGCGGGCTATGACCTGATGAACCGCGGCTTTGCCCAATTCGGCAATCCCATCGTGTTTGCAGGCGGTGCCTGGATGTGGGCGGGGTATGCCCCCCTTAACGAATTCTCGCAGAAGACGACCGCCGCGGCGATGGCCTCCTGCCGTGAGTTTGGCGTGCGCGATATCCTTATCACCATGTGGGGGGATGACGGCGGTGAGGGCTCGCCCTTCTCGCTTCTGCCCTCACTCCTCTTTGCCGCCGAGCATGCCCGCGGAAATACCGACCTCTCGGCGATCAAGGCAAAGTTCTTCGCCCTTTTCGGTGAGGACTTTGACAGGATGATGGCGCTTGACCTGCCCAACAGACCACTCGCCGCAGGGCCGAAGGGGGATGAAAACCCCTGCCGCTACGCCCTCGCTAACGACCCCTTGCGCGGCATCCACGACCTTACCGTGAAGGAGGGGGACGGCAGGGTCTATGCCGCCCATGCCCGCCGCCTGCGTGCCTATGCACGGGAGGGCGGGGAATATGCCTATCTCTTTTCGGCCATGGCCGAGCTTTGCGCCACGCTGGAGCTGAAGTATGACCTTGGCCTGCGCCTGCACCGCGCCTACCTTGCGGGTGACCGTGAGGGCCTTAGGGCCGCAGGGCGGGACCTCCGCCGTGCCGCCCGCCGCCTGCACCGCTTTTATCTTGCCCTGCGAAAGGCCTGGATGCGGGAGAAAAAGCCGCACGGCTTTGAGATCCAGGATCTGCGCCTTGGCGGGCTTGAGCGCCGCCTTGTGCACGCCGCCGAGACGGTGGAGCGTTACCTTGCGGGCGAGATCATGGAGATTCCCGAGCTTGCCGAGCAACGCCTGCACTATCGCGGTATGCCGCAAAACGAGGGGATACCCGTGCGCACCCTGCGCTGGCAGGATTGCTATAGCCCGTCCGTGATCTGGGAGGGACAGTGACACTTCCTCGCCAAAACCGACTTATATGAAAACAAAACTTTACAAAAAGGAGAATTCCATGAAACCTTTTCGTATGCTTGGGGTCATGCTGGATTGCTCGCGCAATGCGGTGCTTCGCCCCGAGGAGCTGTACCATTTTATCGACGTCCTGGCGGCGATGGGCTACAACACCCTGCAGCTGTACACCGAGGATACCTATGAGGTAGAGGGGGAGCCCTACTTCGGCCATTTGCGCGGCCGCTACAGCGGGGAAGAGATCCGCGCCATCGATGCCTACTGCCGTGAACGTGGGATCGAGCTGCAGCCCTGCATCCAGACCCTGGCACACCTTAACGCCATCACGAGATGGAGCGCCTATACGCCGATCATCGATCAGAAGGACGTGCTTCTTGTCGGGGACGATCGGACGTACGAGCTGATCGATCGGATGTTTGCCTCGCTTGCCAAAAACTTCACCTCCCGCCGCGTACATATCGGGATGGACGAGGCACACGACCTCGGCCGTGGGAAGTACCTTGACAAAAATGGCAACGTGCCGCGTGCCGATATCCTTTGCGGGCATCTTACGCGCGTATGCGAGATCGCAGATAAGTACGGCTTCCGCCCGATGATGTGGGGGGATATGTTCTACCGTATCGCCAACGGCGGCCAGTATTACGGCAAGCGCCTGGAGATGACCGACGAGGCCAGAAATATGGTGCCCGAGAAGCTTGACCTTGTGTACTGGGACTACTACCACGAAAAGGTGGAGGAATACGACCTGATGCTGGACGGCTACGGCCAGTTCAACAAATGCAACGAGACCGTCTTTGCCGGCGGTGCCTGGACGTGGGCGGGCTTTACCCCCCACAACGAGTACTCCCTGCGCACCACCAAGGCCGCCTTTGAATCCTGCCGTGCCCATGGGGTGCAGGACGTCCTCTTGACTATGTGGGGGGATGACGGTGGCGAATGCTCGCCCTACGGCGTTCTGCCCGCCCTCTTCTACGCGGCCGAGCTTTCGCGCGGGAACGAGGACATGGCCTCTATTAAGGAAAGATTCCGCGAGATCGTGGGTGAGGACTTTGACAAGATGATGGCGCTTGACCTGCCGGATGCCATCGGCAAGGGCCCCTTCACCACCTCCAATATGTCCAAGTGCGGTCTTTACAACGACCCCTTCCGCGGGATCATGGACTGCAGCCTGACCCCGGGGGATGAGGCGCACTTCCGCCGTGCGGCCAAAAAGCTGCGCGCCTATGCGCGTGAGGGCGGGCGCTATGCCTACCTCTTTGACCAGGCCGCCAAGCTTTGCTCTATTCTTGAAGTGAAGTATGAGCTTGGCCTCCGTCTGCGTGCCGCTTACCGTGCAGGCGACAGAGAAGCCCTTGCCGCAGGTGCTTTGGACCTTCGCCGCTCGGCCAAGCGCCTTCGCACCTTCTACGAGACCTACCGTGACAACTGGATGAAGGAAAAGAAGCCCCATGGCTTTGAGATCCAGCAGTACCGTATGGCGGGGATGGAGCAGCGCCTTCTCGACTGCGCCCGCATGATCGACGAGTACCTGGCAGGCAAGCTTGCCCGCCTCGAGGAGCTGGAGGAGGACGTCCTCCCGATCTACGGTGAGTGGAGCCGCCAAAGACAGATCCTTCTGCTTTCCTGGCGGATGATGAATACGCCGTCCGTCCTTTCGCATATGTGATCCCGTTGTGCCCCGGCCCCCCGGCCGGGGCACCTTCCTTTTGCGGCCGACGGGGTGCAGCTTTTTCACACCCCGCGCGGATTTTTTGCAATTCTTTGGATTTTTTTCTACCCTCTTGCATTTTTCCTCGGGCTCTGCTACAATAAAAACGAAAACTATACATTCACGGAGGTTTCCCCATGAAGCTTTGTGTTCTTGAAAATCTGTATGCGGGTCGGCCGTTTGCCGAGTCGCTTTCCCGTCTTGCCTCGCTTGGGGTGGAGGCCCTGGAGATCGGGGCGGGCGGCTATCCCGGCAAGGCCCATTGCGATCCTGCC
>JAGBZZ010000241.1 GCA_017652965.1 Clostridia bacterium
AATGGCGCGCACCTCGCGGAAGAACTCGCGCATAAGGGGGCGCCCCTCCTCCTCAAGGCCGGGGGTACAGCAGAGAAATTCACGCGAGAAGTCAAGCTCGATCCCCGCCGCGGGGTAACAGAGGATCTGCTCGCGGATGTAATCCAAGAAGTGGGCGCGCACCTCGGGCAGGCCGTAGTTGAGGGCGTCGTCGTAATAGCCGACGCAGTCGCGGTGGTTCGTGCGGGTGAGGCCGCGCTCCCTGGCAAAGTGCGTGTAGTCCGACTGCACCGTCCCGCCGGTTTTGGAAACGCGGCGGTTGTTATGCACGTCATTCATACGGAAGGAGAGCCAGGGGCGGATGCCCTCGCGGTGGCATTCGTCAACAAGGATGGCATAAAGGTCGATCCCCGCTTCAAGGAGCAGACGGGTGGTTTCGGCAGGGTCACCCGTAAAGTCCACAGGCTCGCCGTACAGCTCGGTACGGGTCGAGCGCTCGGCGGCCGTTTCCCAGATCCTTGACGGGGTCATGGAAAGCTGGCAGTTGACGTTCAGAAGAAGGTCGCTAAGGCCTGTCCCGCGGTACATGCGGATATAAGAGCGGCAAAGCTCCTCGGAAAGCGGCAGGCCGCTTTTTTTGAGGGTCAGCTGGATGACGCCGTCGTCATCGTTGGAATATACGCGGTGCATAGAGGTTCTCCCTTCATAGGTTGATCTTTTTTAAGTAACGGCAGAAAAGCAGGCCAAAGGCAAGCAGGGCGACCCCCGCAAGCACAAGAGGGGGCAGGATGCCTACCCGCTCGGAAAGAAGGATCCCGAGAAAGCCCGAAAGGGCAATGCCCAGGGTGTGAAGCAGCATCCGCCCGCCGGTATAGCGCGAGATCATCGTATGGTCAACAAACCGCGTGACCGCCACCGGGACGGCATAGTCTACAAGGGCGATAAACAGGGTGGCAAGGCTGAAGGCCACCAAAAAGAGGGGCGTCCCGCCAAGCGGCATCAGGGAAAGCATGACCGCCGCCCCCGCACAGGCAACAAGCAAAAGCGGGCGCGGGGCGACCCTTACCGTAAGGAAGGAGTAGAGAAAGCCGCCAAGCATGGTGAATATCCCGGTGAGAATGACCATCAGCGAGGCCGTGCGGCTGTCAAGCAGACCCGCCGAATAGCCAAGCGTGGCCGAAAGCGTGAAGACCCCGGTGGCCAGGCCGCGCAAAAGGGTGGCGGGGATAAGCACCGTAAAGGGACGGTAGCAGAGAAGCCGACAGCGCGCGGCGGTATCCTGCGGCGGGAGCGGGGTCTCGCGCAGGCGGAGGGTGGAAAGACAGCCAAGGATAGCAGAGGCGGCGGTCACCGCAAAGGCGGCGCGCATAAGGGAAAGGAAGGCGATCCTCTCACCGAGAAGCGAGATAAGCAGGGAGGCCGAAAGGGTGACAAGCGAGGAGATCGCCCCCGCCATACCGCTGATGCGGCCATAGTCCCGCATGTCCATCACCGAGTAGGGCAGACGGTAGGAAAGGATGCTGTACACGCCGATCGCGACGTTCAAAACCCCGCCAAAAAGGTAGAGGGGAAGCGCATCGACCCCAAGCTCACCCGAAAGCGAAAGGAAGAAAAGGGCAAGCGGGATCGCCCCCAGCTGGGTAAAGGCGGTTGGGATCCTCGGGCGGCGGCACCGCTCAGCGGCGAACATCGCAAGGAGGATGGTCAGCACCTGCACCGCCCGCATGGAGGAGAAGAAAAAGCCCGTGCTTTCCTCGGAAAATCCCCGTTCGATGAGATAGCTTTGCAAAAGGGTGGCGCCCATCGTCAG
>JAGBZZ010000023.1 GCA_017652965.1 Clostridia bacterium
CCTCGGCGAGGAGGCCTACGCCGCCTTCAAGAAGTACGACGTTGGCGATATCCTCGGCCTTTCGGGCTTCGTCTTCCGCACCCGTACGGGCGAGATCTCGGTGCACGTGCAGTCCTTAACGCTGCTCGCCAAGTCGCTCCTTCCCCTGCCCGAGAAGTTCCACGGCCTTACGAATACCGACCTGCGCTATCGCCAGAGATACGTCGATCTCATCGTCAATCCCGAGGTGCGCGACACCTTCCTGAAGCGCTCGCAGATCCTGCGCCTGATCCGTGAGTATCTGGACGGCAAGGGCTTCCTTGAGGTGGACACCCCGATCCTTGTGCCGCTGGAGATCGGTGCGGCCGCCCGTCCCTTTGTGACGCATCACAACACCCTTGATATGGATATGTATCTCCGCATCGAGACCGAGCTGTATCTGAAGCGCCTGATCGTGGGTGGGATGCACCGTGTCTACGAGGTTGGCCGTATCTTCCGTAACGAGGGGATGGATACCAAGCATAACCCCGAGTTCACGACCATTGAGCTTTACCAGGCCTTTACCGACTACAAGGGCATGATGGATCTTGTCGAGGAGCTTTATAAGCTTCTGGCCGTCGAGGTCACCGGCAGCCTTGTGATCGAGTACCAGGGCAAGGAGATCAACATGGGCAACTGGGAGCGCCTGACGATGGTCGAGGCGGTCAAGAAGTATGCCGGTGTGGACTATAACGAGTGGGCAACCGACGAGCAGGCACGCGAGGTGGCCAAGGCGCACCACGTGGAGGTCGCCAAGGATGCGACCCGCGGCCGTGTGCTGATCGAGTTCTTCGATGCTTACGTCGAGGAGAACCTCATCCAGCCTACCTTTATCTACGACTATCCCGTCGAGAACAGCCCGCTTGCCAAGCGTAAGCCCGAAAATCCGCTGTTCACCGAGAGATTTGAGTACTTTATCAATGCCACCGAGTACGGCAACGCCTTCTCGGAGCTGAACGACCCGATCGACCAGAAGGGCCGCTTCGAGTATCAGGTGGCCGAAAAGCTGAAGGAAGAGCCCGAAAGCCGCGCCGAGGTGGACTATGACTACGTCACCGCCCTTGAGTACGGCATGCCCCCGACGGGCGGCCTTGGCTTTGGCGTTGACCGCCTTGTCATGCTTCTGACGAACAGCCCGTCCATCCGCGACGTGCTCCTGTTCCCCACAATGAAGCCCGAGACCTGACAGGTCTTTTGGGAGATACCCTGCCACCGGCAGGGCATCTCCCTTTTCTTTTTGCCTGGTCCCCCTTTTTTCGCCCGCTTTTTTAAATTTTACAAAAGAGTTCTTGACAGCGCGCGGCCTTATAAATATAATGGAAGCATAAGCCTTGAAGGGAGAATAGCCATGCAGGATAAGATTTTGGAAAATAAAATTTTGGCGATCGAGGAGACGCGCTTTGTGCAGATCCCGGGGCCGAACCCGCTTCTGACCCCCGGTGAGCCCGGCCGCTGGGACGACGGCATGCTGGAGGTTTGCGATATACTGAAGGACCACGGGAAATACTATCTGTATTACCATGCCACCGGTTGCGGGGAAAGCTATCGCATCGGTGTGGCTGTGGCCGACAGTCCCCTTGGGCCCTTTTATAAGCACGGCGATGCGCCGATTCTGGATCTTACCGGCTTTGGCAACAGCGGCAATGACCGGTATATCGCGTGCGGCTCGGTCTTCAAGGAGGCCGAGAACAAGTATTATCTCTACTATTCGCTCCAGCAACGGGACGATCAGCTGAACTACTATATCGGCTTTGCCACGGCCGAGCATCCCCTGGGCCCTTGGCAGAAGTCCGAAAAGAACCCGATCCTTGTCAACTTCGGCTACGTCGGCGGGGTGACCAAAAAGGACG
This sequence comes from Clostridia bacterium, assembly GCA_017652965.1. Next base: position 1,869 of record JAGBZZ010000023.1, read on the forward strand.
GTAAGTACTATATGTTCAACGAATATCCGACCCGTGTGCAGGCCTGTGACTACGGCCACATCTCGGTGGCGGTGGCAGACTCGCCCGAGGGGCCGTGGGAGGCCTGCAAGGAGACCCCCGTCATGTCGGTGGAAAACTGGGGCACGTGGGACGATGCCGGCTACTCCGAAAGCAAGGTCAGCTTTGACGGCAACCTCTTCCAGATGTTCTACGGCGGCGCCAAGACCCACCCGAATCGCCTCTTGTCGCAGGAAAGCATCGGCTATGCCTACAGCGCCGACGGCAAGCAGTTTATAAAGTACGGCAAAAACCCGGTGGCCCGCCGTGAGGAGATCTACTACGGCGCGGCGATGGCCGAGTGCTGCTTCTTAGCCGAGTATCCTTATATTTACGTGTATCACACCCTGCGCTACACCAAGCCCTGGCTGCCGTCGGATAGCGCCAAGTTCCCGCAGATGGAGCATCTCGGCGTGCAGGTGCTGTCGGTTGCCGACCGGTTCACCGTGCCCTATACGGTGTACGAGCTGCCCACCCTTCCCGCAGGCGGTGAGGCCAACTGCCTTACGGCGGCCAAGCTTCCCATCAGCGTCGGGAATGCCGACAAATTCTCGCTTACCGTCAGATGCACCTATCCCGAGGGCGAGGCGCTTTCGGGGATCGAGGTTGCCCTGCGGTGCGGCGACCGCGAGGAGATGCTGGATACCGTGGACACCTTCGCCTTCCGCGGGGTGGCCGAAGCGGGGAAGACGGTGCAGTGCAGCTTCCGCGGGGAGATCTGCGCCCGCTTTGCAGACGTGATCGTCCGCAATCCGAACGGGGCACCGCTTACCGACGTATCGGTGGCGGTCACACTGAAGGGCTGAGCGCTCTTAGAATAGGAGAAGAGAATGGCAGAGCAGAATCATGAAAAGCTTTCGGGCGAGGTCAAGCTTTCCTCCCCGTTTCTGAAAAAGCTGGATAACCTCTGGTACCACCACAAGTGGCAGCTCATCGTGGGGCTTTTGCTTCTCGTGGTCGTGGCGGTCAGCCTTGTGCAGTGCGTCGGCAACGGCAAGGGGGACGACGCCTACGTGATGTATGCGGGCGGCTATACCATGTCGTCTACGGCCAGGCAGGGCTTTACCGCTACGATCGAGTCCTTCTGTGAGGATCGCAACGGGGACGGCAAGGTCGTGGTGGCGCTCGGCAATTACCCGATCTATACCGACGAGGAGATCAA
>JAGBZZ010000024.1 GCA_017652965.1 Clostridia bacterium
AAAGTCGCCAAGGTGGCTGTCCTCCTCCTCGCCGATCGGGGTTTCAAGAGAAACAGGATCCTGCGCGATCTTCAGGATATCGCGCACCTTATCGCCGGACATTTCCAGCTTAGCGGCGATCTCCTCAGTGGTGGGCTCGCGCCCCAGCTCCTGCAGGAGCTGGCGTGCCGCGCGAGAAACCTTATGGATGGTTTCTACCATATGCACGGGGATACGGATGGTTCTTGCCTGGTCGGCAATGGCGCGGGTGATGGCCTGGCGGATCCACCAGGTAGCATAAGTGGAAAACTTATACCCCATTCTGTAATCGAACTTCTCCACCGCCTTCATAAGGCCGAGGTTACCCTCCTGGATCAGATCCAGGAAGAACATCCCCTTGCCGATGTGGCGCTTGGCGATGTTAACAACAAGACGCAGGTTTGCCTCCACCAGCTCGTTCTTTGCCGCCTTGTTACCAAGGGCGATCTGCTCGGCAAGCTCGGTCTCGCGTTCCTGAGAAAGCAGCGGGATCTTACCGATGTCCTTCAGGTACATACGCACAGGGTCATCAACCGCGATCCCCTCACCCTCCAGGATCTGATCCACCTTGTCGGGCTTATCAAAAAGATCGGGCTCCTCCTCGATCTCACGGAGCTGGCCGTCATCCGGGAACTCATCCGGTACACCGTTGGCATCCAAGGCGATGGTGGCATCGTCAAGGCTATAGTCGATATCCTCTAAGACCCCCATCAGGCCGCCGTCCGAAAGGCGCCCCTCCTCCTCGTTGCGCTCGATAAGATCGTTTACGTCAATTCTTCTGTCTTCCGCGTTCATAACTTTCTCCTTATAACTTTAACTGTCACTTGTTTTTCTTCGTTCTTCAATCAATGAGGCCAGGGCCGCCAGCGACGAGCCCCCCTCTTGCATACCGCGATAGCGCCGCATCGCGCGCCGCAGTGAATCCACCGCCTCCGAAAAGGCCTCAGTCCCGTTTTCGGTCAGATCCATGCGGCTGACCTTGAGACCGGTGATACGGCCGATCTCCTCCTCGGAGAAGCGATTGTTCATTTCCACCACGTCCAGGGTCGGGCCGTCACAGCAATCCATAAGGTAGGAAAACACACGCTGACCGAAGGCCGTCATAAAGTCCTCCTCCCGAAGTGCCACGTCGGCTCGCCTTGCGGCCGTGCGATGCTCCGGATACAAAAGAAGCAGGGAAAGGACAGCATCCTCGCAATTGGCAAGCATAGGATCCTTGGCTCTGTCCGGGTTGACCTTATCGCCGTAGCCCACCGCCTCTTTCTTCAGCTTATCGATGTTTTCGTGTCTTTCCACCTTCTTTTTTCGCGCGATCAAGCGGTTCACGTCACTGCGGATGCCCGCAGGATCGATCTCCAGACGCTTGGCAACCTCGCCGATATAGACATCTCTTTCTGCCGAAGAATAAACCTCGGAAATAACAGAGCAAAGCTCGGAAATCGCATCGATTTTCGCCTGCGGCTGAGAAACATCGTGCTTAGAAAGCACCCTTTGCAGGTTGAATTCAAACTTTGTGTGGCTTCCGTCCAAAAGACGACGGAAGGAATCGACACCGAACTTCTTTATGTACTCATCGGGGTCCTTTGCCCCCTCAATACGCAGGATCTGCACACTCAACCCGACCTGCTCAAGAAGCGAAAGCGCCCGTGCGGTCGCCTTCTGCCCTGCCTCGTCACTGTCGTAAGAGAGGATGACCTTCTTGGTGTAGTGGCTGATCAGCCTTGCCTGCTCGGGCGTGATGGCAGTACCAAGCGTGGCTACCGCATTGGTGACCCCCGCCGCATGCATCGCAATGACGTCCATATACCCTTCGCAAAGGATAAGGCTTTCGGCGCAGCTTGTCCGCGCAAAGTTCATGGCATACAGATTTTTGCTCTTTTTGAACACCGGCGTATCCGACGAGTTTTTGTACTTGGGAACAGAATCGTCCAAGACGCGGCCGCCAAAGGCGATCACGTTTCCGCTAACGTCAATGACCGGATACATGACCCGATCCCGAAAGGACTGATAAAAAGAACCGTTCGACTCGCTTTTTCCGAGAAGGAAGCCCGCCATCAGCTCATCCGGCTTATAGCCAAGATCAAAGAAGTGCTTTTGGAAGCCTCGCGGGTCATACGGCGCATACCCCAGCCCAAAATGCTTGATTACCCCCATAGAGAGGCCGCGGCGCTCCACAAGATATTCCCTGGCCGCCGCCGCACCGGGGGTCTGATCAAAGAGCCTGGCGTGAAAATAACGCGCCGCTTCCCTGTTCATCTCAAGGATCCGATTGCGGTCATAACGCGGGCCATTCGTCTCCCCGCGCTCGGTCCGCAGGATCGTGATGCCGGCCCGCTTGGCCAAGAACTCCACCGCATCCTCGAAATCCATGTTTTCAACACGCTTGATAAACGTGATCGCGTCGCCGCCAACGCCGCAACCGAAGCAAAAAAAGCTATTGTTCTTCGGATATACGCAGAAGGACGGCGTCCTTTCGCTGTGAAAGGGGCAAAGCCCCTTCATCATCCCACCCGCACGCTTCAGCGTGACGTACGGCGAGATCACGCCTTCGATGCCGGAGCGTGCCAGAACCTCTTCTACCACGCTTTCCTCTATCATACAGTCACCTTCCTCCAAACCTTAGGGATAAACAGCTCACGATAGGTATCGATCGCATAGCGGTCGGTCATCCCCGAGATATAGTCACACACGCACCGCGCCACGCCGTCCCGCTCGATGTTCCCAACGTATTGGGGCGGCATTTGCTCGGGCTTTTCCAGATAATATTCATAAAGACGGCACAAAAGATCCACCGCCTTATCCTCTTCGGCCTTGGCAAGCGAATTCTTGTAGACCCTTTCGTACATAAAGTCGCGAAGGCTCTTGAATGCCTCGGCCACGGTCGGTGTCATAGTGATCTCGGCGCGACCGGCACTCGCTTCCACAAGCGAGGAAACCAGGGTATTGATCCTCTCGGAATGCGTGCGCCCGAGGATCTCCACGAGATCCTGCGGCAGA
>JAGBZZ010000242.1 GCA_017652965.1 Clostridia bacterium
AGGAGGAGTAGCGAATACCGCCTTGCGATATTCGGGGTAAAGCTGTAAAAGCCCCAAAACGGCTTCCTCCGCACGTGCTACACGGGGGACACGCACGAAATCGGGATTGATGGTATCACCGAAGCCATTTATAGATTGGCGGGCATCCTTCGCTTGCTGTTTTCTGGCCTCTCGCACACCCATCTTGCGCCGTTGTTCCACAACGGCCGCAATGCTTTCAGCTGTAACCGAAAGGCGCTTGGCAGCCTCGGAAATATACACCTCTCGTTCTACAGGAGTGTACACCTCTGCGATCACATCGCACAATGCGTTCAGCGCCTCGATCTTCTGCTGAGGATCGTTGATATCAAACCTTGTGGTTACCTTTTCAAAATTAAATTCAAATTTGGTCTTGCTTCCCTCCAAAACACGGCGGAATTTTTCTGCCCCGAATTTTCTGATGTATTCATCGGGATCTTTTGCATCGGGCAGCTTTAAGACGCGCACCTCAAGCCCCACACCCTCCAAAAGTCGTAAGGCACGATCGGCCGCCTTTTGCCCCGCCGCATCGCTGTCATAGGAAATGATGACCTTTTTGGTATATCTCGCCATTAGGCGTGCCTGCTCGGGGCGAATGGCGGTACCCAGCGTTGCCACCGCATTGGTAAAGCCTGCGGCGTGCATCGCGATAACGTCCATATACCCTTCGCAAAGGATGATACATTCACCGCAAGCCTTGTGCGCGAAATTCAAAGCGAACAAATGATTGCTTTTGTGAAACACGGGGGTGTCGGACGAGTTCTTGTATTTGGGCATTCCATCATCCATCACACGGCCGCCAAAGGCAACCACCTCACCCGAAAGATCGATGATGGGAAACATCACGCGGTTGCGGAAGGATGGATAAAGCCTTCCCTTTTCACTCTTTCCGCACAAAAAGCCGTTGATCAGCTCCTGCTCAGTATATCCCAAGCCGCGCATATGATCCAAAAAGGAGAAATCGTTGGGAGCAAAGCCGAGGCCAAAATGCTTGATGGTTGCCTCGGACATATGGCGTACATCGGTGAAATACGAAAGCGCCGCTTTGGCATCCGCCGTATCTGCGTACAGCGCACGGTGAAAAAACTTTGCCGCCGCGCGATTCATTTCAAAATAGCGCTTACGGTCATACCGTGGCCCGGGTCTGCGATCGTCATCCGTGCGAACGGTGATCCCGGCGCGCTTGGTCAGTAGCGTAACCGCTTCGGTGAAATCCAAATTCTCGATCTTCCGCACGAAGGTGATAGCGTTTCCGCCCACCCCGCAACCAAAGCAATAAAAGCTGTTATCCGCTGTAAAAACGGTAAAGGAGGGAGTTTTCTCACTGTGAAAGGGGCAGCACCCCGTCATATTGGATCCGGAGCGCTTTAACGCAACATAGCCACCCACCAGCCCTTGCATATCCGTTCTGGCAAGAATCTCGTCTATGACCTGTCTATCAATCATGGGCCCGTCCTTTCCACACCTCGGGAATAAACAGACGGCGATAGGTATCTATCGCGTATCGATCGGTCATTCCTGAAATATAATCACACACCATA
>JAGBZZ010000025.1 GCA_017652965.1 Clostridia bacterium
CCGCCGCGTGATGAGCGAGAAGCCCGAGGTCTTTGACCCCCGCACCTATCTCTCGGTCGCCCGTACCGAGGTCAAGGCGATGGTCAAGCACAAGATCGAGAACGTGCTTGGCTCGGCCGGTACTCTGTAAGATATATAAAGATCGTAAAAACAGGCAAAGCGCCGGTCGCTTTGCCTGTTTTTCTTTTTTCCTTCTCGCATAGCGATGGACCTTTTACGTCTAATTTATCCGGCCGCAACATACACTGATAGCACAGATCACACAAACGAAAGAGGATAGCTATGAACCGTTATACGCCGGAAGGAACCTATATGACCCGCCCGGAAAACCGTGAGGCATTTGCCTCTCTTCCCGCGCTGGAGGCGGCCATGGAGCGCGGAGAGATCCTGGAAGCGGTGGCACATCTTTGCGACAGCGACCTGTCACTGCATTTCACACTGGGAAGCATACCGGCCATCATGCCGCGTGAGGAGGTGCAGTATCTGCGCCCGGGAGAGGCTATCAAGGATATTGCCGTCCTTACCCGTGTCGGAAAGCCGGTTTGCTTTAAGGTCATCGGATTTACAAGAGAGGCAGGCGGGGCGGTAGCTGCGGTTCTTTCCCGCCGTGCCGCGCAGATGGAATGCACCGAGCATTTCGTGAAGACGCTTTTGCCGGGGGATATCCTGCCGGCCAAGGTAACGCACCTTGAAGGCTTTGGCGCCTTTGTGGATATCGGCTGTGGCATCGTTTCCCTGCTTTCCATCGATTCCATCTCGGTCTCCCGCATTTCTCACCCCGGCGACCGCTTTTCGGTAGGAGACCGCATTGCGGTCGTCATCCGCCGCATAGATGAAGAGGGACGTCTGTACGTTACCCACCGTGAGCTTTTAGGAACCTGGGAGGAAAACGCCGCCCTCTTTTCCCCGGGGGACACCGTGGCTGGCATCGTACGCAGTATTGAATCCTACGGGATCTTTGTAGAGCTTGCCCCCAATCTTGCCGGGCTGGCAGAGCTTCGCACCGGGGTGGCCGTCGGGGACACCGCCGCCGTGTACATCAAAAGCATCCTGCATGAAAAAATGAAGATCAAGCTGATCATTATCGATGCGCATCCCGCCCCGCCGCAAAAGGGCTTTCGCTATTTTGTAGATCCTGCGACCTGCACGCATATGGATCGCTGGCAGTTCTCTCCCCCGGGAGCCCCAAAGGCTATCGAAACAATTTTCACCGCCCCATAATTCCCTGATGAAAAACCGCGGGAGGGTCTTGCTTTTTTCAAAAAATCGCGCTATACTATTGTCAGTAACTTTTTCGGAGGATTGTATGAAAAGCTGTGAGACCGAGATCCGTGAGCGGGTCGCATTTATCAAAAATCTGATGGCCGAAGCGCACGCCGATGGCATTATATACGGTAACAGCGGCGGCAAGGATTGCACCCTGGTCGGCGCGCTTTGCAAGCTGGCGTGCGAGAATACCGTAGGGGTCATTATGCCCTGCTCCTCCAGCCGCAACTACGGCTCTGACCGCGAGGATGCCCTGGCGGCCGGCAAGGTCTTCGGGATCGAGCAGCGCACGGTGGATCTTACCACGGTCAGAGAATCGCTCCTCTCCTCGCTTGAGGGGGTCACCGTCCCGAATTCCCAGGCACTCACCAACATCGCCCCCCGCCTGCGTATGACCACCCTATACGCCATTGCCGCCGCCGAAAACCGTATGGTCGCAGGGACCGGCAATAAGTGCGAGATCTTTATGGGCTATTTCACCAAATGGGGGGACGGCGGCTCGGACTTCAACCCGATCGCTGACCTGACGGTCGAGGAGGTCTATGCCCTGCTCGACTACCTCGGTGCCCCCGAGAACATTATCAGAAAGCCCCCGTCTGCCGGGCTCTTTGAGGGGCAGACCGATGAGGCCGATATGGGCGTCACCTATGCCGCCGTGGCCGATTATATGGCCGGCCGCGAGGTCAGCGAGCAGGACCGCGCCATCATCGAGCGCTATCACGCAAGGAGCGAGCATAAGCGCCGCCTGCCCAAAACCTTCCGCTAAGCGCAACGTAAGCGCACAATAAAAAGGGACACCGAGGCTTTGCCTTCGGAATCCTTTTTTATTATTCGGTC
>JAGBZZ010000243.1 GCA_017652965.1 Clostridia bacterium
CCACCGTTACCACGGCACCGCCCTCCGGCCCGAAGGCGCCGCCGTTTGTCAGGGCCCGATCGGGCACCGCCGTCCCCACAAGGATAGAGGCGCCATGGCCAAGGCCGCTGACCGAAAGGCCGTAAACGTTACCGGTCATAAAATTCCATACCCCATGCAGGGCGCACGCCATAAAGAGATTGCCCGTGCGGAAGGTGAGAAGCCCCAAAAAGAGACCAAAAAGAAAGATGTTGAAAAAGCCGAGAAAGGTGATACCGGGGTTAGCATTGTGCATCAAGGAGAAGAAGATCGCACTCGCTACCACCGCCACGCCCGGATGGGCAAGGTGGGTCACAGAGACCATAAAGTACCCGCGAAGCAATACCTCCTCGGCCGCGCCCTGGATCATGAAGCCGAAGAAATAGAGAATAAGCATCCCGACCGTGAACTTCCCCGCCGTCAGCGTAATTGCCCCGGTGACATACAGGATAAGCACCGAAAGGGAGGCCAGAAGGCCGCCGCAAAGGATACCCTTGGCGTACCCCAGCACACCTCGCCCCGACAGGGCAAGCCCCATCGAGGATAGCGAACGCCTCTCAACGAAGCGGCAATACAGCACCACCAAAAGGATCACGGCAAGCTGAGAGAAGAGCGAAACGAGAAAATATCCCTCCTCCGCCATCACCGCCTCTGTGGCCTCGGTCATCCTCTCCAACTGCTCTTCCATATTTTCCATGGCCGCGCCAAGGAAAAATTCAAGCCCCAGGATACGGAAAAGGCGATAGTAGGTATACATCAGGATCGGCACGGATGCCACCGCATTACAAAGCGTCCTTACAAGAAAGAACAGCAAGAGAAAAATCACAAAGCCGCGCGGCTTTCGGGTGGCGGCGCGCGCCTCGATCACCATTGGATTATCGGTCAAAAAATCAAACATTACTTCCTTCATCTGCCGCCCGCGCGGCACTATCCTTTCTTTTTTGGTCCTTCCATGCGATAAGCGCCACTATCGCCCGCACGGCAAGAATGGCGGACACGTAGCCCGAAAGATCGATCAAAACGTCAAAAAACGACGGGCCGCGCCCTGTAAAGATCTGTATCGTCTCATCCACGGCACCGGCAAGCGCGCCGAATGCGACCGAGGCCGCCGTCGTCGCGACACCGCGCCGCCCCGCGAGAAACGCCTCGCCCTCCAGCCCTAGGATCGCATACTCGGTAAAATGAGCGATCTTGCGGATATAGCGGCTAAGGAAGGAGCCGATGACCCCATCGCTACCGCCGAAAAGCGGAGAAAGCAACGCCAAAACGCCACCGCTGACCTCGGAGGAGGAGGCAGGCGGGAGGGTGGACTGCTGCCATATGCATCCCAGTGTGGCCGCCATGATAAGCAACCATATCCAGCCGAAGTCGGCACGTCTTTCCATTGGCATATCCCCCCTTTTCTTTTATTGTAGCACAAAGCCCCCTCGGATTCAACAAAAAGGCGCGAATTCACAAAGAATTATCATTTTTTTCACATTCCGCCGACACATCGCGCCAAGCGCGCCTCCACCGACCAATATACCGACAATCCTTTGAAAAAATTCCCACACGCCTTGACATTGCCTCATTTCTTTGCTATAATACCATATGCATCGGGGTGTGGCGCAGTTGGGGACGTTTCCGAGCGCCGCCGGGGGCGGATGAAGCGAGGAATAAGGAGTGGCAGCAACTTGGCGATTGGCGAGCAAGCCCCTGCTTGCGACGGCAG
>JAGBZZ010000244.1 GCA_017652965.1 Clostridia bacterium
AACTGCAACTACCGCAACGGCTTTTTCAAGATGGGGCTTCACGGCGGCTGGTACGTGAATATGTACAAGAAAAAGAGCGACCTTAAGAAAAGCTACACGGCCGACAGCTACCGTATGCTTCCGCTTTCGGCCTTTTCGGAGACCGTCTTTGGGGAAAAGGCCGCCGATTTCGACGCGATCCTTGCCCACCCCGATCGGAACGACCCCTTCTGGGGGACCCGCTACGGCGGCGGTGAAGCGCATGACGCCATCCGCACGGCGGGCATCCCGATCCTGCTTGTCACCGGCTTTTACGACATCTACACGGGGGGCGTGTTTGATATGTGGCGCGGCCTTGACGAGGCGACCCGCGCCCTCTCTGCCCTTGCCGTGCATCCCTTCGATCACAGCGGCCGAGGGGAAAACCAGCCGATCAATTTTGAAAACGGCACGGTGGCCGCGGCCTTTGGCGAATATAAGCTTGCCTGGTTTGAAAGCATAAGACATGGCACCACCCCGCCCATCCCGCGCGGCAAGGTCAGCTACTATAAGCTCTTTGACGGAAAGTGGTGCTGTGACGATTTCTACGATGCCGCCACCCGCCGCACTGTCCCGCTTGGAGAGGGAAAAAGGGACTACACCTATAACCCCTATGCCCCTGCCACCTTCCCCGGTGGGCTTTCGGCCAACTTCGGCGGGAACGCCTGGCAGGATCCCCCAAGCTCCCGCTATGACATCCTAAGCATCCTGACCCCCGAGTTTTCGGAGGATACCTACGTCAAGGGAAAAATGACCGCACGCCTGCGGGTTGCATCCGACTGTGAGGACACCTGCTTTTATCTGCGCCTCTCGCTTGTCAAGGAGGAGGGCTATTACGGCCTGCGCGACGACATCACCGCCATCTCAAATTTTGACCCTGCCTACCGCCCCGGCGACAGGATCACCCTGGATTTCAGCTTTGACGAGCATGCCTTTCTTATCAAAGCGGGCGAGCGGCTTCGCATTGATATCTCCTCCTCGGCCTTCCCGCATTACGTGCCGCATACCAACACGCGCGGCCTCTTTTCCGAGGCCACGACTGCCAAGGTCGCGCACAACACCGTCTTTCTTGACGGCTCGTATCTCGAGCTGCCTATCGCGTAAACAATACTGCACATTTTTCGCATTTTATCTCTTCCCTACGCTATTATTCTTTCAAATCGCCATATCATGCAAGGAGGCTACCCCATGAACCAAAACGACCGCCGGGAGAGGGGCGACATTTTTGACCGCCTGATGCGCCTGCCGCTTCTCCGCCTTTTTGAGCCCTTCTACAAAAAGCACAAGGAGGGGCTGCTTTACCTCTTCTTCGGAGGGGTGACAACGCTTGTCAGCTTTTTCGTCTTCTGGCTTTGTGAGAGCCCGCTTGGGATCGATCCGCTTCTTTCCAACCTCATCTCCTGGGTGATCGCGGTGGCGGTGGCCTATATCACCAACCGCATCTGGGTGTTTACCGCCCACGCAAGCGGCGCGCGCGCCGTCTCGCTGGAGATCCTCTCCTTTTACCTCAGCCGTGTGGCGACCTTTCTTGTGGAGGAGGCCATCATCCTTATCTTTGTCACCTGGCTGATGCTGCCCGCTATGCCCGTGAAGATCGCGGCCAGCGTGATCGTGGTGATTCTAAACTACGTCCTCAGCAAGATCTTTGTTTTCCGTAAAAAGAAGGAAACGGCTGCCAAGGAAGAGGACGGCAACCCGTAACCCGCCAAGGGATGGGGCAAGTGCGCACCTGCGCCCTTGCCCCTTTTTGCTTTCTGTCTTAAAAATACCGTAAAAAAATCCATATCCACCGTCAAAAAAACACTTGCATTTCGCCCCAACTATGATATACTTTAAGTATATCAACCTACAAATCGCAAAAGGAGCATTCCCATGACCGAAACCATCTTTGGCATTGCGGGTACCGCCACCTCGGCGCCCCAGCCCACCATTTACGCCTTTCTCTTCTTCTTTGGCAGCATCCTGATCGGCTCATCCGGCTCGATCTGGGTCAAGCGCCACGCCAACCTCACGCAGGACGTCCACAACAGCACCAACAGCTTTAACGTACTGCTTGTCCTTTTCGAGACCGTCTTTTTCCTTGTGGCCAGCATCGTGGTGGGGCTTTTGAATGCCGACGTTGCCACCTTCTCCTGGGATTTCGGCACGATCATCTGCGTCGTCATCCGTGCGGTGGCCTACGTGCTTGGCATGGTCGGGTATCTGATGGCCGTCCGTCACGGGCCCCTGCTTCTGACTGTTGTTATTCTGCGCATGGGGCTTGCCATTCCGATCCTGCTTTCGGCCGTCATCTGGCCGGAGGGCAACCCTGTCACCTGGTATAATGCCATCGGTATGGCGCTGATGATCCTTGCCCTTATCCTCTTCAACAAGAAGGCCGACGACAGGACGGCGGCGCGTACTACCCCCGCCTTCTGGTTCTGGGTGCTGATCGGTACGGTCGGCAACGGCATGGAGGGCTTCGCCGTTAAGCTTCTGGAGACCGAGTATCAGGTCTTTGACGAGGTGACCGGTGATCTTATCAGCGGCGGCTCGCTGGAGAACTGCCTCTTCTACGCCTCGATCCTGCAGATCGTGTTCTTCCTTATCATCCTCTTCGTATGGCCCACCCAGCGCACCTCGGTCGGGGAAAACGGCCTTCCTACCGTCCCCACGGCCCGCCCGACAATGAAGGCGATGCTGATGGCAAGCATGATCGGTATTGGCTGGGTGACCGGCTATGCCATCACCAATGCCGCCTCCTTCTATACCGGTAGCCTGATGGTCGGGTATCTGCCCACCGCCTTCTACTTTATGGCCAACACCGGCTGCTCGATCCTGATTGCCTTCTCGATCGCCCGCTTTATTTTCCGTGAGAAGCTTCGCCCTGCCCAGTATGTCGGCTGTGTGATCGCCGTGATCGGTCTGATCCTTCTGAACAACTGGGACAAGGTCTTTGCCTAAAAAGAAAAAGGGGATCCGCCGCAAGACGCGGCGCATCCCCGATCCTATCGGTACCTAAGCTCTCGAAGGTGCAGTCCCTTATTCCGAGCCGCGGCGACGGTACTCGGAGGGAGACACCCCAACTGTGCGGCGGAAGACCCTGGAAAAGTACAGGGGGTCGTCATAGCCGCATTCCCGTGCGACCTCGCTGATCGGCATATCCAGATCAAGCAAAAGCTCGCGTGCCTTCATCGTCCGTAAAAAGGTGATGTAGGCGGCGGGCGTGCGCCCCATGACCTGCTTGAACACGGCATGATACTGGGTACCGCCGAGCCCGTCCATCGCGGCCAGCGTCTCTTTATCGATCTCCTCGGTAAAATGCTCGCGGATATAGGCGATCGAGCGAGGAAGCCGACGCTTTCTCTCTCCCCGCTCAAGGCTTTGGCCAAGCCGTGTCATCAGATTGATGGCGGCCGCCGCCGCGCGCAAGCGGGCGATCGGAGTCGGCGGGTGACGCATCTCGTCAAGCAAGGCGGTAAAGGCCGCCGTTGCCCCGGCCTCATCGGGCAGGCGGAAGATGCCGCCCCCGCCAAGGCCGCAATCCTTGACCAGCGTCTCGGCATAGCTGCCGGTAAAATGAAGCCAATAGTTGCGGCGGGAGCAGTTTTCACCGCACATCCCGTATTTCATCGGGGTGCCCGGCGGCACCACGATCACCGTGCCACGCTCCACCGTTTCGGCGGGGGAATCCCCCAGCGCAAAAAACATCGCCCCCTCGGCCACGTAGCAGACCGAGAAATCCAACCGCCCCTTTGGCACCCTTGTGGTGAAGGGACGGGAGGCATCGTTAAAATCGGCACAGTTGACCACGATCGGCTCGTCGGCCGTCTCGTAGTTCCCCCACGGCGCGCTTGTGGTGTAGTAATACTCCCGCGCCATCCGCTTATCTCCCTGGATCTGCATCACGTCACTCATGGCTTTCACTCCCCCCGGATTTGTACCTCTATTTTACACGGGGCGCTCGCCCCTGTCAACAGAAAGGATAAAAATATGAAGAAGGAACTTCGCTTTGAGGATCTTACCCTGGAGCAAAAGCTTGGTATGGTGCTTTGCACCAACGCCCAGCCCAGCTTTTCCGAGGGAGAGATCGACAAACTTTTGAATATGATCCGCGAGCATCGCCTGGGTGCCGTATGGGTCAGCAACGGTGCCCCCGGCCGCAACGAGATCTTAAGAAGGATCAACGAGGTGGCCGATTATCCGATCCTGATCGTCGGGGATGCCGAGCAGGGCTACGATACCTACAAGTTCCCCGCCGCCCGCGCCCTGGGCGCAACCGGGTACGACGAGGAGATGGCCTATGCCTACGGGCGCGTTGTGGGGCATGAGCTGCACGAGCTTGGCTTCAATGCGATGAACGGCCCCGTGGTCGATCTTTCGGATAACTCGATGCGTCATATGGGCACCGATACCGATGCCGTAGCCCGCCTTGGCTGTGCCATCGTGCGCGGCCTGCATGACTCCGGCCTTCTTTCGATCGCCAAGCATTACCCCGGCCCCGGCGACGTGACGGTGGATACCCACATGCAGGAGGGGCGCAACGACCGCCCGCTGGAGGAGCTTCTTGCCTACGACCTCAACCCCTACTTCCGCATGATGGACGAGGGCCTGCTTGACGGCATTATGCCCGGCCACCGCATCATTTCGGCTGTGGATAACGAGCGCATCGCCTCGCTTTCCAAAAAGGTCATGGGTCTTCTGCGTGACCGCGGCTGGGACGGCGTATCCCTGACCGACGCCCTCTCGATGATGGGTGTTGTCCTGAAGTACGGCCAGCGTGACCCCTCCGGCATGTGCATTGCCGCAGGCAGTGACCTTGCCCTGCCGTGGAACGTCTCCTGCGAGGTCGGGTATGAGTATCTGAAGGAAGGGTACGAGAAGGGGCTCTTCAGCGATGAGGAGCTTGATACGGCTGTCCGCCACGTCC
>JAGBZZ010000245.1 GCA_017652965.1 Clostridia bacterium
CCGGTGGTCGCCGTGACCATCCCCCCGGAGGCCGCCCTTGTCGGCGCTGTGGCGGGGGAGGACTTCCGTATTCTGACCCGTGTCCCCCCGGGCGATAGCCCCGAGGCGTACGAGCCCTCGATCCGCACGATGATGGATTTTTCGGATGCGGCGCTCTTCCTTTCCATCGGCCTGCCGGTGGATGAGGCGACCCTTATCCCCGCCCTTTCGGAAGGCACCCGCCACGTCTCGCTGGCCGCGGCGGCGGCCGAGGTGTATCCCGACCTTACCATGGACGGCGGGCGAGATCCGCATATCTGGCTGTCCCCTGGGCGCGTGCTTGTCATGCTGGAGACTGTCGTTGCCGAGCTTTCGGCCCTGCGGCCGGACCGTGCCGAGGTCTACCGCGCCAATGCCGATGCCTACGCCGCCGCGCTTTCGGCGGCCGATGCCCGCATCCGTACGGCGATAGCCGAAAGCGGAGCGACCGAGTTTATCGTTTACCATCCCGCCTTCGGATACCTGGCCGACGAGTACGGCCTTGCTATGCTGGCACTGGAGGAGCATGGGAAAGAGGCCACCGCCACCCACCTTGCCGAGGTGCTGGAGTATGCCCGTGCGGCGGGCATCAAGACCATCTTCTATCAGGCAGAGACCGACGGTCGCCAGGCCGCCGCCTTTGCTGCCGAGCTTGGTGGACAGGCCGTGATGCTGGATCCGCTCAGCGAGTGCTACATCGAAAATCTTGAAAGCATGGCGGCGGCGATCGCCTCTGCTAAAGGAGAATGAATTGAATCACGCAATTGAGATCCACCGTCTGTCGGTGGATTACGGAAAAAACAGGGCGCTTGATAACGTCTGCCTCTCGGTGGAGACCGGGGAGTATCTCGGCATCATCGGGCCGAACGGGGGCGGGAAGTCCACCCTCCTCGGTGCGATCCTCGGTACGGTGCGCCCGTCCGAGGGAAGCATCACGCTTTTCGGTGCCCCTGCCGCGCGCGGCCGCGCCCGCCTTGGGTACGTCCCGCAGTTTGCCGCCCTTGACCGCGCCTTTCCCATCACGGTCGGTGAGGTGGTAGCTACCGCCTATCTCGGCGGTGGGCTGCATCCCTTCCGCTTCCTCGGAAAGCGGGAGGCTATCCTCTCCGAGGGGGTTCTGGAGGAGGTCGGGCTTTCCGGCTTCTCCCGCCGCCTGGTATCCGAACTTTCGGGGGGCGAGTTCCAGCGGATGCTGCTTGCCCGCGCGCTCGCCAAATCGCCCGACGTCCTGCTCCTTGACGAGCCGACCTCGGGGGTGGATCCTGCCACCCGTGCCCGCATCTACGAGCTTCTTGAGGAGAAGAACCGTGCAGGGCTGACCATTTTGATGGTGACCCACGATATGCTGGCCGTCGCCTCGTCGATCAGAAAGCTTGCCTGCCTCTCCCGTACCCTTGTGTACCACGGCGAGCCCGAGCTTTCGGTGGACGTCTCAACCGCGATGTACGGCTGTCCTGTCGATCTTGTGGCGCACGGCACGCCTCACCGCGTCCTGCGCGATCACGGAAAGGAAGGAGGATGCAGCTGTGGCTGTCATTGAAGCGTTTCTTACCTACGGCTTTATGCGCAATGCCCTCTTGGCCGCTCTCCTTTCGGCGATCCTGTGTGGGATCATCGGGGTGGTGATCGTGGAAAAGCGCATGGTCATGATGAGCGGCGGCGTTGCTCACACGGCATACGGCGGCGTGGGGCTTGGGTATCTTCTCGGCTTTTCGCCCCTCCTTGGTGCCGTTGGCTTTTCTCTGCTGGCCGCCCTTGGCATCGGCCTTCTTCGCCGCCGCGGCGGTCAACGCACCGATATTCTTATCTCGCTTTTCTGGTCGCTCGGGATGGCGGCGGGCATCCTCTTCGTTTCGCTGACCCCGGGCTACACGCCCGACCTGAACACCTACCTTTTCGGCAGTATTCTGACCATCGGGAAGGGGGATATCCTTCTGACGGCCGGGCTGGCGCTTGCGGTCGTTTTGCTGTTTGTCGCCTTCTTTGAGGACTTCCGCGCCTATCTCTTTGACGAGACCTTTGCCGGTGTCCTCGGCCTGCGTGTCGGATTTCTTGAAAACCTGCTCCTCGGCCTCATCGCCCTGACCGTGGTGGTGCTTCTGCGCGTTACGGGTATCATGCTGGCCATCGCCCTTCTGACGGCGCCCGCCGCCACGGCCGCCATGCTGACAAGACGGCTTTTGCCGCGCATGCTTGTGGCCGCCGCCCTTTCGGCCGCCTTTGGCGTTATCGGGCTTGTCATCTCCTTCTATGCCGACGTCCCCTCCGGGGCTACGGTGGTCGCAGTGGCCGTCGTCACCTATCTTGCCGTGCTTGGCGGGCGTGCGCTTTGCCGCCGCCGTGCCGCATAAGGCATCTGCCCCGAACCTGCAAAAGAAAAAAGAGAACGCTTCAGCGCATCTGCGAGGAAGCGTTCTCTCTTTATTTCAGAGCTTTTGATAATAGGTGATCGAGGGCAGACCTTTTTGAAAGCCCGCCTTTTCATAGGCGCGGCGGGCGGCGGCGTGCCCCTCGTCAAGGCCTGTCATCACGGTGACACCCCGTGCCCCGCTCTCGCGCAGTCTTTCCAGGATGAATTCGTATTGGCGGCCTCCGATGCCAAGCCCGCGATGCGCGGGCGAGACGGCGTTATTGCCGATCATGCCAAGCTCGGTCCTCTTGTCGTAGATATAGCTGATAAAGCCAACGACCTCCTCGCCACGGCAGGAGACGTACATGCCCCCCTGCATAACGGTGTCGGTCACCGTGCGCTCCTTGCGCTCTAAGGCATCCGAAAACCAAAGCTCGTACAGCTCGTCTCCCAGAATGTCGCGGTATCCGCTATAGATCCTGCCCCATGCCGCGCGGGCAATGGCCGCCACGGCCACGGCATCGGCGGCGGTGGCAGGGCGTATTGTTACGGTATCCATGCTTCCTTCTCCCTTCTTACGAGATCGTGACCCGCCGCCCCTCGACGGCCGAGCGGTAGATGGCAATGATGGCCTTCGGGGCACGCATCCCCTCAAGCGAGGAGATAAGCGGCGCGCGTCCTTCTTCGATCGCACTCAGGAAATCGGCCGTTTCGGCCAGGTGATAATCACAGGAGAAGGCCATCGGGTCGCGGTGCGCCGCCCGCCCCTCGTCAACCGTGATGGCAGGGCAGGGGACACCGGGGACGTCCCAGGTGATGATCCTGTCGTCGTCAAGCGCTACCGTACCGCCGGAGAAGCAAAGCGTCATCCGCCTGGGATATCCCGGGTTTATGGCGGTGGTCGAGCGGATCGTGCCGACAGCGCCCGAGGCGAATTCCAGAACCGCCACCGTCGTATCCTCGGCCTCGATGCGATGGGTCAGCGTGCGTGTCGCACCCGAAACTGCCACCGCGTCGCCGCAAAGATGCAGGAGAATATCAACGCCGTGCACCCCCTGGTTAAACAGCTCGCCGCCGTCCATGTCCTTGGTGCCGCGCCAGGCAACCGCCTCGTAGTAGGAGGGGTCACGCTGGTAAAGCATCGAAAGGTCGGCCAGCAAAAGCCGCCCAAGTGCCCCGGCCGTGATCAGCTCGTGCAGCTTTACGATAGCGGGGGAGAAGCGTTGCTGGCATATGACGCCCACGGTCAGCCCTGTCTCCTTTTCTACCCGCAAAACCTCTGCGATCCCCTCCTCGGTGAGGGCGATCGGCTTTTCGATCAGCACATGGCACCCGGCGCGCAGGGCCGCCACCGCCTGCTCGGCGTGAAGGCCGCTGGGCGTGCAGATCACCGCCACGTCTACCTCGGGGTCTGAAAAGAGCGCCTCGGCATCGGCAAAGACCCGCCCGCCGTACTGCGCGGCAAA
This sequence comes from Clostridia bacterium, assembly GCA_017652965.1. Next base: position 3,835 of record JAGBZZ010000245.1, read on the forward strand.
GGCCTCGGCGCGCTCCGGGCTTCGGTCGGCAAAGCCCACAAGGCGGGCGTTTTCCAGGCGCTTGGCCACCTCCACGTGCATGACCGACACCGCACCGCATCCAAGGATGCCGATGCCGAAGCAGGTATTCTTCTTTTCACTCATGCCTTGACCTCCGTATCCGCGTGGCCGATCCTTGCCACGCCGTTTTTATTTTTGCTTTTCATGTGTTCTCGACTTTCGGCTTCAGAGTGCCTCCATCAGCTTGCAGGAAAGCTCATAGCAGAGAAGGGTACCGTCTGCCATTCTATCAAAATCGCAGACCTCGATCCGGTCCAGCGCGGTATGAAGCGCCGTGTAGCGCTTCTTGTCGATCAGCCAAAGGGTGGGGATCCCCGCCGTGATAAACGGCTTGTCGTCACCGCCGCCCGAGGTCACCTCCTTATAGGGGGGCATATCCGGAATGGCGGGAAGCTTAGCGGGATTTCCGATCTCAAAATAATGTCCGCTTGTGAAGAAGAGACCGTAATCGTCGTAGTTCATCAGAAAGGCGATGTCCTCGCCCCCGTGGCGCTTGACGTAATCCCCGCTTCCCGGGGGGTTATCGGTGGGGATGTACTCCTCGGCCGAGAAGGCAACGAAGTCAAGAGTCAGCTCGCCGCTGTAGTCGGCAAAAAGCCGCGCCGTTTCGATCAGCATGGCCGTGCCGCCCGCATTGTCGGCGGCCGCGGCGATCAGGGGGGCACCGTCGTAGTGCGCCCCAAACACCACCTTGCGGCTACCGCCCTCACGCCGGCCGATCACGTTATAGGCTACCGTGTCGTAGGGCTCGGCATCTACGGTAAGGCGATAGGTATGCTCGGGGTAGGCGGCTAAGTGAAATGCACCCTCGGCATTGACCGAGAGGGTGGCGATCCTCTCGATAAAGGGCGAGCGTACCTGCTTTGTGGAGGGCGCTACGTCACAGTGTGCGCTGACCACGATAAGCGCGGCGGCACCCCGCCGCTCAAGCTCCTCGGCGATGGCGTTCAGGCGGAAGACCCCCGCAGACAGCAGCTTTACAAAGCAGATGCGCCCCGTAACGTCCACGTCCCCGGCGGGCATATCCTCAAAAACGAGAAGCGTGCCACGGACGTCACAGGAGGCAGAGAAGTAGCAGGCGGTAAAGCCGGGGACGGCACGCCCGAGGGTCAGATCCTCAAAGCTTGCCGCGCGGTAGCGCCAGCCGCGCACGGGATACTCCTCACGCAGGACGCAAAGCCCAAGCTTTCGGAATTCGGCTTCAATGTAATCGGCGGCGGCATAGTCCCCCTCCGAGCCCGCATGGCGGGTCGGAAAGTCTCCGACGATGCGGGACACGTGGTCGCGTAGGCGGCCTGCAAGAGTAGGCTCCATTTTATAACCCTTTTTTGGAAAGATGTGGTAGGATAGCGATCCTTTTCGCTCATATATCTTAATTGTACCACTTTCTTTACGCTATGTCTTTGTACAATATTGATTTTTATTTGCACATCTGTGTGAAGTTTCGGGAGAAACGCTTGCACACTTCTTGCCTTGCGCCGCTTTTTGTGGTATACTGAAGAAAAAAGAAGGGAGGTGCGGCTATGCAAGAGGTACGCGCGGTCTTTTGCACCCTGAACGCAAAGTATGTCCACGCCGCCACCGCACCCTATTGCCTCTTGGCGGGGCTGCGCGCCTTTTCGGGGGGCTTTGCCGTCGGCGAGGTGGTAGAGGGGACGATCCATGAGGATAGCGACGCCCTCCTTGCCAGGATCCTCGAAAAACGGCCGACCCTCGTGGCCCTTTCGGTCTATATATGGAACCGCCGTGAAAGCGCCGCCCTGATCGCGGCGTTGCGTGCCGCCGCGCCCTCACTTTACGTGGTGGCCGGCGGCCCCGAGATCGCCCATGATGCCGCCGCCTTTTTGGCCGAGTGCCCGGCGGACGGTGTCCTCGTTGGGGAAGGGGAACGCCCGATCGCCCTGCTTTGCGATGCCCTTGCTTCGGGCGGGGATCCGGCATCCGTCCCCGGGATGGTAACACGGCGGGGGTCTATGCCTCCTGCCACCCCCGAATGCTGTCCGCCAAGTGCCGTGATCCCCGAATATCTTGCCGCCGTCCGCGGGCGGATCGCCTACCTTGAGACCTCACGCGGCTGCCCCTTTTCCTGCGCCTTCTGCCTTTCGGGCAGGGAGGGGGGCGTACGCCACTATCCTATCGAGCGGACAAAGCGCGAGATGCTGGCACTGGCGGGGGCGGGGGTCAGAACCGTCAAGCTTATTGACCGCACCTTCAATGCCGACCGTGCCCGTGCCCGCGCCCTTTGGCGGTTTGTGATCGAGGAGCAGGGACGCGCGATCCCGAAGGGGGTCTGCTTCCACTTCGAGGTGGCAGGCCAGCTTTTGGAGGAGGAGGACGTCGCCCTTCTTTCCACCGCCCCCGCAGGGGCGATCCGCCTGGAGATCGGGATACAGTCCTACCACGCGCCGACCCTTGCGGCCATCGGCCGCCGCGCAGACCCTGCGGAGGTCACCGCCCGCGTGCGTGCGCTCACCGCGCTTGGCAATGTCGAGGTGCATATCGACCTGATCGCGGGTCTGCCGCACGAGACGGCACAAAGCTTTCGCCTCGGCTTTTTGCATGCCTATGCGGCCGCCCCCGCCATGCTTCAGCTTGGATTTCTGAAGCTTCTGCACGGCACTCACCTCCGGGAAACGGCAGGGGAGTTTTGCCGCTTTTCGGAGGAGCCGCCCTATGAGGTGACCGAAACCGATACCCTCAGCGCCGATGACCTTTGCACCCTGCACGCCGTGGAGGGGGCGCTGGATCGCCTCTATAACAGTCACCGCTTTTCGCGCACGCTTGCCTACCTGACGGACGAGTGCGGCATATCCCCCTTTGCCCTTTTTGCGGGCTTTGGCAAGGTTATCCCCGCGCACGGCATCCCCTTAGATGCCTATACCGATGCCTTCTTTGCCTACGCCGCAGGCCTTAGCGGGACAGATCCCCGCATCCTGCGTGACAGGCTGCTTCTTGACCGTCTCGCAACTACAAACGACCACACACTGCCCAAATGCCTTTACGTATCCGATAAACGCCTATCAGAGGCAAAGAAAACTATACAAGATGAATACCGCGCGTCGGGAAAACGGATGCCGATCGGCGTGGGGATCCTCTACGCAAGCGGCGAGATCGCGGTGGCCGAGTATTCCTCTCGCCATCCCATCACGGGCGAATATCCGATCCGTCTTAGAAAAAGTTTTTGAAGCCCCTTTACAAAATGTGCCTTCGGTGCTATACTAAAACAGATAAAATAAAGAAAAGTGAGGTGAGACACGGTGGATCTTGGCGGCAGTAGCGGCACGGCAGACGCCTGGCGAAGTCCCGCGGTACGGAGAGGCCTCCGTGTCGCGCACCGAGTATAGAGAAGTGCCCCTCGCGCGTGGGGCTCTCTTATCCCCCCGGCGTCTTCCGACCCTTCGACATTCTACACATACGGAGGAACAGGAATGGAAGAAAAAAACGAGCTCCTTGAGAGCATTCGCACCCTTTTGGCCGCCCGTCAGCTGGCGGCGCTCCGCCATACTCTTTCCGAGAGAATGGCGCAGGATATAGCCGAGCTTTTCCCCGATTTTGAGGAGGAGGAGCGGCTTCTTATTTATAGGCTGTTGCCAAAGGAGACGGCGGCCGAGGTACTGGTAGAGCTTTCGTCCGAGGATCGACGCGCCCTTGTGGCCTCCTTCAGCGATTATGAGCTCCGCCGCGTGCTGGATGAGCTGTATGCTGACGATACCGCCGCGCTTCTTGACGAGATGCCCGCCAACTTTGTGCGGCGTATCCTCAAAAACTGCACCCCCGAGATGCGCCGCTCGGTCAACGAGCTGCTTTCCTATCCCGAGGGGAGTGCGGGCAGCATCATGACGACCGAGTACGTGCGCCTTGCGCCTACCATGACGGTCGGTGAGGCGCTTGACCATATCCGCGCTGTCGAGCTTGACAGCGAGACGGTCTATACCTGCTACGTGACCGATAGCGGGCGTATCCTGCGCGGCATCGTCACGGCACGTATGCTTCTTATTGCCCCCCTCGACCGTGTGATCGGCGAGATGATGGAGGAAAACGTTATATCCTGCGGCACGCACGATGACCGCGAATCTGTCGCTCGTCTTCTGGACCATTACGGCTTTCTCGCCCTCCCTGTGGTGGACGGGGACGGCCGC
>JAGBZZ010000246.1 GCA_017652965.1 Clostridia bacterium
AAAGGGCATCTGCTTCGGCAGGTGCCCTTTTTGGCAAACGAAAACCACGCGTGAGGAGCGTGGTTCATTGGGGGTGTGCCGGTGAGGGAGAATAGAACACTAAGGAGCGGCGGATCTCTTTTGCCGGGGTACTAAGGGGAAGGCTCCCTTGTGTAAAGGGAGCTGTCACCGGAGGTGACTGAGGGATTGTGCCGTGAAGAGGAGGTTGGCGGGCAAGGATTATTTTTTCTTCCCTGACAATCCCTCCGCCTCGCGCCGCTCGGCACCTCCCTTTACACAAGGGAGGCTCTTAGTTAGTCATGCTCCGAGAAGAATATTCGCAAAAGACCCGTTTACGGGTAGCTTGTCCTCCCTTGCATGGCTGGCAGGCCAATAAAAGGCGCACTTGTGCGCCGCCAGTAATATTAGGGCTATGCCCGAAAACGAAAAACCGCCCGCAGGCCTGCGGGCGGTTTTATTGCTTGTGCTTTCAGTTGTTCCAGGTGTAGAAATTGCGCGAGCCGTAGTAAAGGCCGTACCAGTCGAAGACAAAGCGGCGGCCGTCCGGTGTGACAAAGCGGGTGGGCTCGCGGTGGCCGATCCAATCCTCCGGGGTGGCGCCAAGCCCGCCCTGCGAGGCGGTCTTGTAGATCGCGCGGATGCGGGTCATATCCTCGCCCGTCAGGGTATGGGGCGTGACCGAGGCCAGCGTGGTGGCACCCGTGATGGCCGCGGCCTCCAAAAAGTCGAGGTTTTCCTTATGCGGGACCTTTTCGGTGAAGGCGGCGCAGTCGGGGTCATGCGAGAAGAAGGTGTTGTTCTGGGGCAGGCGCACAAGCGTACCGACACCGTCCGCCCGTGTGACCTCAAAGTTTCTGCCCGAGGTATCGTCGCCGACGCGCTGTACGGCGTGGATGCCCGCCACAAGATGGCCGAAGGTGTTACAGCCGATCACGGTGGCGCCGCCTGCGGCGTCCTCGATCGTGCGGTAAAGCTCACGCATGATGTAGGCGGTCGGATGGTGCTTGTCGTAGAAGGCGGGCAGGCCTGCGTTCACCTCAAAGACCGACATGACGGTATCCATGGTGGTGAAATCGTGCTTGATCAGATCATACCCCCAGCTGCGGATGCGGCGGACGTCCTCGGCCACCAGCTCTAAGGTGTAAGGATGCGAGGGGTCAAGGATGGTGCCGGCCGAGATCTTGCGGACGCCGATCGCCTCGCGCGGGACGGGCAGGCAGGTGAGAAGCGGGCGCATCCAGATGCCGGCACGGGCACCCTTTGCGTGGATCGCCTCGGCGGTTTCGGCCATGTGGGAAAAGCCTGCGTTGGTCTTGTCCCAGGGTCCGCCGTTATAGCTGCCGAAATGGTGGGAATAGCGGTTCAGCTGCCAGCCGTCGTCGATGATCATATGCGGGCGGCAGGTGGCGTCGGCGGCCATTTCCATCAGGTAATCGCACTCGTCCATCACGCTTTCGTGCGTGATCTCACCGTAGGCCCAGTACCAGTTGTTGACACCGAAGATCGGCTCCTTCGGCAGGTTGGGCTTTTCGCACATCATGCGGCAGAAGTCCTCGGCGGCACGGTAGGGCACCTCACCCTCGCGCCCCTCGCGGCATACGACCTCGCAGGCGGTAAGCGGCTCAAGAAGGTGGGTGGGCTGACCGCCCGAGCGGGCATCCAGCCACAGGGTGATGCCAAAGGGATCGCACTCAAACCACGCAAAGACAGAGGCACCCGTCTTCACGCCGAAGGACTGCAGGGCGGCACCGTCATAAAGGTGGAAGTACCAGGGCATGCGGCGGCGCGTGTCGATCCCCGTCCAGACGCACTCAAGGTCCTTCATCTTGGAAAGACCGACACGCTCCCAGCCGTCGCCAAGGCAGAGAAGGCCGGCGGAAAGGTCGCCGTCCCAGCGCAGCTTGACACGCAGATAGGGGCGCGAGGTGGGATAGAGGGTGACGGCAAGGGCGCCGTCCTTGACAGAGAAGCCGATCTTTTCGCTTCTTTCCTCCCGCTCGCTCGGTTCTTCAAAGCGAACGGCGCTGTCGGGATACTGGAAGAGGACGTGGTCGGGCTCGCGGCAGATATTGATAAAGGCGTGATTCATAAGGATCCTCCGAATTTTGATGGTTTTTGGGCAAAAACCCTTTAGTGAGGAAAAAGAGGGCGCTTTGCCCTTTGTCCCCAAGTATCCATAGTATAGCACAGTTTTTTTAGGAGCGCAAGGGGTTTTTGCTTCTTGACATATTTCCCCGCTTTTGTTATAATGGGCGTGAAATCGGCGAAGGCCGTATCCCCTCGCCTGAAAGGAGCTTGACTCAATGGAAATCAATAAGAACCCCCACACTCTGCACTTCAATGCGCTCAAGGCGCTGACTCCCGCATTCCGCTATGACGGGAAAGGGGACTTTGCCGCGTGGCAGACGGCGGCCCGCGCACGCCTCGTGGCGCTTCTTGGCCTAGATAAGCTGAGCCCCGCCTCCGACGATGCCTTCACGATCGAGTCGGTCACCGAGGGCGATACCTATCACGACCACCGCTTCCGCTTTCAAAGCGAGGAGGGCTATTTTGTGATCGCCACCCTCCGTGTGCCCAAGGGCAAGGAAGGGAAGCTTCCCCTTGTCATATGCCTTCAGGGGCATTCGACGGGGGCACACATCTCGCTCGGAAGCCCGATCTATCCCGAGGACGAGGAGCTGATCTCGGGCGGCGACCGCGACTTTGCGGTGCAGATCGCGCGTGAGGGCTACTGCGCCCTTGCCCTTGAGCAGCGCTGCTTTGGCGAATGCGGCGGCACCGAAAAGGGCCCCGCCTGCGGCGTCCCCACGCTCACAGGCTTTCTCCTTGGCCGTACCACCCTCGGCGAGCGCGTCTTTGACGTTATGCGCGCCATTGACGTGGTGACCGCCAATTTCTCCTTTATCGATGCTGAAAGGATCGCCTGTATGGGCAACTCGGGCGGCGGCACGGCTACCATCTATGCTTCGGCACTTGATGAGCGCATCGGGCTCTCGATGCCCTCCTGCGCGCTCTGCACCTTCAAGGCCTCGATCGGCGCAAAGCCGCACTGCACCTGCAACTTCGTCCCGAATATCGCCCTCGATTTCGATATGGGCGACTTTGCCGGTCTCATTGCCCCCCGCCCTTTGATCGTGGTCTCGGGTGTGACCGACTGGGGCTTTATGCACGAGGGAGTCGTGGAATCGGTTGACGTGGCTAAGACCTACTACGAGGCCGCCGGCGTCCCCGACCGTATCGAATGGGTCCCGGGGCCCGAGGGGCACCGCTTCTATGCCGACCTCGCATGGCCGGTGTTTCACAGATTTTTCGATTGATCTTTTGTGTATCGGACAGAAAAAAGAGGTGCATTTTTACACCTCTTTTTTCGTTTTAAGGCTCGGCGGCTGCACGCCGCAGGCGCCGCAGCTCCCGCGCCGCCAGAATATGCTGGGCGGTGGCGGTGAGGATCCAGGAAAGCGGGAAGGCAAGATACAAAAGGAAGAGGGCGGCGGCCGGCTCCAGCGTGGGGGAGACCCAGCGGAAAACGGTCAGGACCCACAGGACCCGCAAAAGGCAACAGCCTATCAGCGAGGTGGCGGTAGGCAAGAGCGAGCGCCCCATTCCGCGCAGGGCCCCCGTGCCCACCTCCATCAGCCCGCAGAGGAAGTAAAGGGGGCAAACGGCCAGAAGGCGGATATATCCCGCATCCACCGCCTCTGCCGCCTCGGGCGCGTACAGAGAAAGGATGGGTCTACCGAGAAGAAGGGCGAAAAGCCCCACCGAAAGGCCGATCACAAGGACGGTCAGCGAGGAAAGGCGGATGGCCTTGCCGATCCTTCTGAGGTTCCCTGCCCCGCGGCACTGTGCCGTGATCGTCATGGCGGTGTGGTAGAGGGCGTTTTGCGTGGTGTAGATATACCCCTCCACATTCATGGCGGCGGTGTTCCCCGCGACCACGACAGGGCCAAAGCCGTTCACGGCAGACTGCAAAAGAAGTGCCGATGCATTGAAAAGAATACTTTGCACGGCCGCAGGGATACCGGCACCCAGTATGGCCAAAAGTGCCTCTTTTTTGATGCCAAGGGCGCGGAAGGAGAGGCGGTATGCCCCCTCGCCGCGCGTCATATAGATAAGGATCATGATGCAGGAGATCCACTGGGCAAGCGCGGTGGCAAGCCCGACCCCCACCGCCCCCATCCCGAGGATGACAACGGCGAAGAAGTTGAAAAGGACGTTGATAACGCCCCCCGCAGACAGAAAGAGAAGCGGGCGCACCGTGTCTCCTCTTGCCCGCAGGATGGCGGCGGCAAAGTTATAGACAACGCAGGCGGGCATGCCAAGCAGGTAGGCACGCAGGTAGGCCGTGGCATCGCCGAGGATGCCGGCATCGGTATCCAGCCCCGCAAGGATCGGCCGTGCCAGGGGGAAGCCGAGGAAAAGGGCAAAGAAGCCGAGGGTGGCCGCCAGGGTGACGGCCGTGTGGCAGATGGCGCGCATCTCGTCCTCACGCCCTGCGGCGGCGCGGTGCGCCACCGTGATGCCACACCCGACCGAAAGGCCGAGGGAGGCGTTGACAAACAGGTTGACAAGCGAGGTGCAGGAGCCGACCGCCGCCATCGCGGCGGTGCACTGCTCGGGGGTATCGCCCCCCCACCGCCCGACCATAACGGTATCGGCGGTGTTGAAGACCAGCTGGAGAAGAGAGGTGGCGATGAGGGGGAGGGCAAAGCGCAGGATGACGGGCAGAAGCGCCCCCTCCGTCATATTGATGCCGTTCTTATTCTTCATAGGGCAGGATCACGATCTCGTGGATATGGAGGCGGTCAAGGTGCAGGGTGTAGCCATCCCCGTCCCGCGCTACCGTCAGGGGGGTGCCGCTTTCAGTCGTGATCTTGCCGAAGGTACGATCCCCGCGCAGGGTCAGGGTCAGGTCATAAAGCGGTACAATGTCCTCGACAGGGCACCCGGTCTCCAGCATGCTGCCGCAGTAGTTGATCAGATGCAGGTAGCGACCCTTGGCATCCTCGGTCATGTAGAGGTAAAGGCCGGAGGGGGCACCGGGGGCATCGACAAGCGGCGGCACGCCCACGGCAAGATCGGCAAGGGCGGAAAGCAGGCGGCGCTGCTTGGGCAGGTGGCGGCCAAGGTAACGCTCGGCAAGGTCGGAGGCGCAGTAGAAGACCTTGCCCTTGCCGTAGCGGTGGCAGGTCAGTGCCGGCGGATGCCCCTCCGGGAAGGTGAAGGGCGCACCAAAGGTGCCGCCCGCCGCCAGGTAAAGCTCGGCATAGGTCTCGGTATCCTCATCGGGGGTGACGATCGTGTAGGCCACCGTGCGGCGGCCGCCGTCCCCCACCACGGCAGAGGTGGTGATGGTCATACCGTCGGATACGCGGTATCCCGCAATGTCGCAGAGGGGCTTGATATAGGCCTCGGGCAGCTTGACGTACGGGAAGACCTCGGCCGTTTCGCGGTATTCGCGGATGTGCTGTCCCTCGCTGTTGGTCTCCTTGACGAAGTGCACGCCAAGGAGGTCTGCCATCAGGAAGTCCTCCCGCTCACTGCCGTCCTCGTTAAGACGCGAGAAATCCCGCCCGACAAGCAGGGTGCCCCCGTTTTCCACGTAGCGGCGAAGCTCGCGCTCCTGGTGGGCATCCACGATCGGCATGGTGGGGATGATAAGGGCGCGATAATCGCGAAGGCGCTCGTAGGAGATCTGGGCGTCGGTAAAGACGTCAAAGTGGCGGTGGCTTTCGGCCAGTGCCTCAATAAAGCCCGAGGCGCACGCCAGCTGATACTTCACGTCGCGGTCGGTGCGCGGGTGGTTATTCTGCATGACCGCAAGCTCCTTGACGGGCTGGGTTCTGTAAAAGATATCGCGGTTCTTTTCGATCTTTTGGCAAAGGCGGCGAAGGGCCTCCCCACCTGTCGTGTCGTACAGCATCCCCACCCCGGGCTCCAGCATCGGGGTGGCGCGGTGCGCCGCCAGAGTATAGCCAAAGACCTCGCACTCGGCCTCCGAGTAGGTGGTAAAGCTTTCGTAGGGCCCCGGGGGGCAGTAGCCGTAGGAGACGCGCTTAAGGCTTTCGCCGACCTTGATAGACTCTAGGATAGTATAGAAGCGCAGGTTGCGATGCACCTCGGTGGTCAGGCCGCCGTCGGTGGCGGTGATGGCGTTCTCAAAGCTTGCCGTGTTGCGCGCGGGATAAATGATGAAGGTCTCTGTGTTCATCAAAAGCGGCACACCGTAGGAGTCGGCCAGTGCCTTGGCGCGGCGCACAATGGAAAGATGCACGGTGTCGCGCATTTTGAAGTAGTTGGCAAGCGTCCCATCCTGCGAGGAGAGGGTCTTCGGCAGGGGGGTGCCGTACATTTCCTCGTATTTTTTGCGGCAGGCGGCGCACTGGCAGTTGTAGGTATACCAGATGGGGCCGTCAAAATAGATGGCATCGGGGCGGTACCGCTCGATGACCTCGCACATCGCGCCCAGCATGGCAGACACAAAGTCCTCGTTGGTGATGCAGGCCTTGTAGTGGATGCCGCACCAGTCATAGGGGGTCTCACCGTCCTCCAGAATAGCAAGCCAATCGGGATGGATCTTGGCAATATCGCGGTAAAGCACACCGCCGAAATGCATATAGGCCGTCACGCGGATGCCGGCTGCCTTCATGGCCTCGCTGACCTCGCCGAAAAGGTCGCGCCGCTCGGGATAGCCACAGCGCGCCGCCGCCTCGCGGTAGGAGGGCAGGTCAAAATAGGAGGGGAGATGCGCACTTTCGCCATACCAGTGCGCCCCCCACGAGATGGCGGGATAGCGGACGTGCGTGCCGCCCATTTCCTTGACAACGCGAACAAGATCCTCGGCGTTTTTCCACTGGGGCAGCTCGTTTTCTTCAATGATGACAAGCGGGGTCTCGGCCAGCCACTGATGCTTGGGAAGCGGGTCGGTATGCGACCACGGTGCGGCGGTCACGGGGTAGTTACTGGTATGCATAGCGCAATCCTTTCATGTAAAGTTATCTTTTCATATTTTAGGTTTTATATCGGGTTTTGCGGCTTTTCCTAAATGCGGCTTGACTTTATCGCCCCGATTTGCTACAATGAAGAAAAAGAGAAAAGGGGGCAAACGGATGAACAGTGTGGCATTTTCGGAGGCGGATATTACGGTAACGGGGATCAACAATCTCCTTTTGCGGCAGTATGAGCCGCACTGGCGGTATGTGTTTGAAAGCCGCCCCTCCTGTGCCCTTTACTATATCCAATCCGGCTATCTGACGGTTGGCCTTGAGGAGGCTAAGATCTGCCTTGGGGCGGGGGATATCGGCATCTTTGACGCCGGCGTTTCCATGCTGCTGGAAAACCGAGGGGAGGAGCCGCTTGTCAGCTATCAGATCAGCTTCTATGCCGACCGTAACCTATCCTCGCTCGGGCTTCCCGCGGTGATGCGCGGTGCCTCTGACCTTCGTGTGCGCTTTGCCGCCGCGTATGAGGGGTATATGACCCGCGGCACGGCCTATCGCCTCCGCGCCCGTATTGCTACTTATGAGCTTTTGGATGCTCTCTTTGCCAAGCAGGCAGAGGGGCGCTTTGGGCGTGCGGGGGCACGGCTTGCCACCGTGACCGAGTATATCGGCAAAAACTACGCCTCGCCCCTGTCGCTTTCCACGCTTTCCCGCGCGGTGGGCTACAGCCCCTCGTATCTGCGGGAGTTGTTTCGCAACGAGCTGGGGCTTTCCCCCGTGCGCTACATCAACCGCCTGCGGGTAGAGCGGGCCTGTGCCCTTTTGCATGAGGATATCCCGATCTGGCAGGTGGCCGAGCTTGTCGGCTGTCCGAACGCCAACTATTTCTCCCGCCTTTTCCGCGCCGAGATGGGGATCACCCCCGGGGAATATAAGATCAAGTGCCTGTAACCATTATAGGGCGTTCTCTTGCGAAAAACAAGGAACGGAACGATGGCAAATAGCACAAAACGACGGTTTTTGGTCACACAACGCCGCCGTCACTTGACTTTGGATTTTTGCCGTGTTAGAATGACCGTAGAAGGGGATGGGCGCCGTGCGGCGCAGAACCTTCCCTTCATAATTTCAAATAAAGAGGTATCCGACTATGCTGTCCTTGAGTGAATTCGCGGCACATTCCTATCACGAAAAAACAGAGCCGCGCTTTGAATCTGCCGGTGGTACCTATACGGTCATCGGTGTTGGGCGCTATTCCATCGGTGCGTATATCGCCACGGCGTCGCTTGCCGACGTATCCGGTGAGTGGCTGATGGCCGAGGTTTCGGGCGCCGCCTACGGCCCCGGCACGCGTGCCATGGCGCTGATCCTTTTTTATGATAGCGAGGGCAAGAAGCTGCAGTCGGATTTCCTTGCGGGGAAGGACGGCCGCTATACGGCGCACGTCAAGATCCCCGCGGGGGCCGTCCGCGTGGATTTTGAGCTGATCGGCTGCTGCTTTGGCGGGCGTGTCAGCTTTTGTGAGCCCCGCATCACCGAGGCTTCGCCCAAGGCCGGGCGCAGCTTTGTGGTGGCCTCGGCCTTTATCAAGCGTGAGGGGTCGGTGGAGGCCAACATGGCAGAGGTGCTTTCCCTGATCGACAAGGCAGGGGCAGACCCGGATAAGCCCGACCTTCTTTGCTTTACCGAAAGCGTATATGACCTTGCCGCCGGCGGCAACCGCTATATCCCCGATGACCATCCCGACGTTTTGCGGGTGCGTCGGGCGGCAAAGAAGAATGGCCTTTACGTCCTCTTTACCTTCCATGAGGATGCCGAGTACCGCTATAACACGGCCATGATGATCGACCGTGAGGGCGAGGTTGTCGGCAAATACAGAAAGATGCAGCCCACCCTGGGCGAATTGCGGCTTGGGATCGCCCCCGGCGGGGATATCCCGGTGTTTGACCTGCCCTTTGCCAGGATCGGGGTTCTGATCTGCTGGGATCAGTACTTCTACGAGACCTCGCGTGCGCTGGTAAAGCGGGGGGCCGAGGTCATCCTGTGGCCGAGCCGCGGCTACCATGAGGAGCGGATGCTGACCCGTGCGCGTGACAATGGCGTCTACTGCGTTTCCTGCCATCCCCTCCCCGATCGCTGCTGCATCACCGACGGTATGGGCTGGAATATCCTTGCCCGCGGCGAGGGTGAATCCGGCTACGTCTCGGCGCGGATCAATACCGACGAGCGCCTGGTTTCCGAGTATAAGTCCTTCGGCCTTCTCGGCGGCAACGACAAGGACATTTACCTGAATGAGGTACGCACCGACTTCTACTTATAAAGCGAAAAAGAGAGAGCCTTTCGGTCTTGAACCGATCGGCTCTTTTTCTTACGTGCGGGGGACAAGGCGTCCGTCGCGGACGGTAAAGAAGGGGTTCGCGGGCGAAACGGTGACGGGCGGCGGGGTAGGGCACCCCGAAAAAAGCTTGTCCCCGAGAGAAGAGACGCTTGGCGGGATATGCAGGGAGGAAAGCGCGGTACAGCCCGCAAGGGCACCGTCACCAATCGTCAAAAGCCGCCCCGGCAGGGTCAGCTCACGAAGGGCGGTGCATCCGGCAAACGCACCCTTTCCCACCTTGCGAAGGGTGGAGGGCAGGGCGATGCCCGTAATGGCGTGACAGCCAAAGAGGGCGTATGGGGCGATCGCCGTGACGCCGCGCGGCAGGACAAGGGTGCCGCGCTTACCACTTGGCACGCGCAAAAGCGTGCGCCCGTCACGGGAATAGAGAAGCCCGTCCTTCTCGGTAAGATGGGGGTTATCCTTTGCCACGCGGATGGCGGTCAGCGCGGGGGCAGGCGGGATCCAGTCCCCACGGGTGACAGAAGCCCCGAGGGAAAGCTCGGAAAGGGAGGTGCAGCCCTCAAAGGGGGAGTGGGTGCGCATCTCCTCGGCGTTTTCAAGGTCACGGTGGATAGAAAGCGAGGTAAGGGCGGTGCAATCCTCAAAGGCCCCCGCGCCAAGCTCACAAAGCCCCTCGGGCAGGGAAAGGGCAGAAAGCGCCACGCACCCCGCAAAGCAGGCAGTGCCTATCCGCCGCAGCGTGGGCGGAAGCCCCACGCGCCGCAGGCGGATATCCCCAGAAAAGACCGAGCCGCCAAGCGAAGAGGGGCCGTCCATGACAATGACCTCCTCCAGCGCCTCGCATTTTCCGAAGGCGCGTGCGCCGATGCGGGTAACGCCCGCAGGGATAGTGATGCGGGAAAGCGAAAGGCAAAGGCAAAAGGCGTCCTCCCCGATCTCCAAAAGCCCCTTGGGCAGGTGGACGGCATCCAGATGGCGGCAGTTGTAAAAGGCGCGCCGCCCGATCTGCCGTAGCCCCTGCGAGAAATGGACGGTGTGCAGGGCGTACCACTCGTAGGTGTCGCCGCTTAAAAACTCTGCGCCGAAGGCAAGCTCGCCGATCTCGGTGACAGAGGGCGGAAGCGTGATCTCCCCAAGGGTCGGACAGCGCATGCGTCCAATGACCGAAACGTCATCCGGGATCCGGACACATTCGGGGTGTGGCCGCCACCATACGGTACCCCTCCCGTCCTTTTCGTAAGCGCGCCGCCCGTCGCGGGGTAGGGTGAGATCGCTGACCCGCAGGGTGCCGTCCGAAAGGGGTGACCGGCACATGCCGATGCCGCCGTCCCCGGCCGCTTTACGCGTGCTTTGGCTGTCGTTTGCCATACGTCGTCCCTCCTGCGTTTCTTTTTTGTCTTAGTATAGCACAGCCGAAAAACATTTGCAAGGGAAAAGCGCCGCGCTCTTGCTTTTTGCCTGCCGATGTGCTATACTTTGGCATAAAGGGCGGCCTTGCCGCCAAAGCCGCCATCCGAAGGATGACCGATCAAGGAGGATCGCTATGACCTTTCATTTTACTGTTCCTGCCGCGCTTTACGAGGGGACGGCGCGCCTTGCCCCCGTCCTTGGCTTTTGCATGGGAGAGGAGGGCCCCACCGTCCGTGCCGAAGAGGGCGGGCGCGTTGGCATTGTGCGCACGGGCGACACGTACACCCTTTACTACCGCGCGACCCCCGAATACTTCCGTATGCTGGGGCTTCTTTGCGAGCATGCGGGAAAGGATAGGCTTGAGATCTTTGAGGATACGCACTTTACCGAGCTTTCGGTCATGCTGACGACCGCCGCCTACGGCACGCCGTCGGTTGCCTCGGTCTGCCGCTTCCTCGACCGCATGGCGCTGATGGGATATTCGGCGCTTCTGCTTTATATTGAAGATAACGTAAAGGTCGAGGGGTATCCCTACCTTGGCTATCTGCGCGGCCGCTACACCGAGGAGGACCTCCGCGCGATCGACGATTACGCCGCTGTCTACGGCATTGAGGTCATCGGTTGTCTTGAATGCTACGGCCATATGGAAAAGTACCTCATCTGGGACGATAGCATCCGCGATACCGCAAGCGTTCTGCTTGCCCGTGAGGAGCGCACCTTCACCTTCCTTGATAAGCTGATCGGCACCTTTGCCCGCTGTCTCCGCTCCCGCCGTATCCACGTGGGGATGGACGAGGCCTGGGATATGGGGCGCGGCCGCTTTATGGATAAGCACGGCTACGTGCCGCCCGCCGAGATCTTCTCGGAGTATATGGATCGGCTTTCCGCTATCGTGGCCTCGCACGGGCTGCACCCGATGATGTGGAGCGATATGTACTTCCGCGCCAACGATGCAGGGCACAAGAACCGCTACTATTGGTCGGACGTGCGCGATCTTCAGGCCGTTTCGCGTCAGATCCCCGAGGATATGACCCTCGTCTTCTGGCATTACGGCGAGGCCTTTGGGTGTGACGACGAAATGCTTTCGATGCACAAGGCCTTCGGCCGCCCCGTGATCTTTGCGGGAGGTGCTTGGAACTGGAGCGGGCATTTCCCCGAGAACGACTATGCCGAGATCGCCACCAAGGCCTCTCTTGCGGCCTGCCGCCGCCACGGCGTCACCTCGGCCATGATGACCCTTTGGGGCTCGGAGTGTCCGATGGGTGCCTGCCTGTATGCGCTTTCCTATATGGCCGAGCTTTGCTATCGCGGCGAGCCGGACGAAGCCACCCTTGCCTCCCGCTTTGCCGCCACGACCGGGGGAGACCGCGCCTTCTTCCACGATATGGGCGGCTACCACAACGAGTTTGGCACGGCCGAGGACTATCCGGTCTATTCGCGCCGCTTCCTTGGGCGCGCCCTCTTCTGGCAGGACGTGATGGAGGGGCTTTTTGATACCCACCTTTTCGAAAAGGCGAAAAGCCCGCACTATGCGGCACTGGCCGAGAGGATGAAGGCCGCCCCAGCAGACGGGTGGCAATCGCTTTACGGCTTTGCCGCCGACGTCTTCTCCTTCCTCGGTGTGAAGTGCCGCATTGCCGAGCGCCTCTATCCCGCCTACACCGAGGGAGACCGCAAAACGCTTGCGGCCATCGCGAGTGAGGAGCTGCCCGCCCTGCTCACGCTTGCCAGGACGGTGCGCGCCTCCCACCGCAGGATCTGGGAGGAGGAGCGCAAGCCGATCGGCTGGTCGTCCTACGACCGCCGCTACGGCGCCCTGATCGCGCGGGTCGAGGGGGCGATGCTTCGCCTTTCCGACTATCTTGAGGGGCGTGTCGATACGCTGGAGGAGCTGGACGAAGGGCGCCTTTATAAGGGCGTGAACGGATTTTTGCGTCCGGCCCAGATGTACATCGGATAAAAATTTTTGAAAAGCTCTTGACAAATACATCGCAGTGCGATATAATTGAGGCACGATATATCGCACTGCGATACTTTTATCTTCGGGGAGGTGCCTCTATGGATGCGCATATCAAAAAGGTCTACGTGCCGATGACCGAGACCGCCTTTTACATTTTATTCTGTCTGCAAAAGCCCAACCACGGCTACGGTGTCGTGCAGGCGGTCGAGCGGATGACCGACGGGGATATCCGCCTGGCCCCCGGGACGATGTACGGCAGTCTTTCCAAGATGGAAAAGGACGGGCTCATCCGCTTTGTGCGGGAGGAGGAGAAAAGAAAGCTGTATGAGCTGACCCCCCTGGGGGCAGAGCTGCTTGAGCTTGAGCGTCGGCGCATTACGCGGCTGTATCATATCACAAGGGAGAGCTTTTGACATGAAGACCAAGAAGGAATTTCGGTATTTCAGCATCTTTCATCACGAAAAGGAGGAGGCGTATCTTCAGGATATGCACCGCGCGGGCTGGCGGCTTTTGAGGGTCTCGGGCTTTGGGGCCTACCATTTTGAGGCGTGCGAGCCCGAGGAGGTCGTCTATCAGCTGGACTATAACAAGGAGGGGCTTGCCCACAAGCAGGAATACGTGCAGATGTTCCGCGATTGCGGGTGGGAGCATATCGGGGATTACGTCGATTACAGCTATTTCCGCAAGCCCGCCGCAGAGATGCGGGAGGACGAGGGCATCTTTTGTGACGATGCCTCCCGCCTTGCGATGCTTTGGCGTGTCTTTTGCGGGCGGCTTTTGCCGCTTTCGGTCATTCTGCTTGCCTGCCTTGTGCCCCAGCTTGTCCTCAACCTTTGCCGCTTTCACAATTACGGGTTAGCCATCTTTTTCGGTGCGCTGATCGGGGTGTACGTTGGTCTTATTTCGGCCTTCCTTGTGAAGTGCCTGCGCTTTGGACGGCGGATAAAAAAATAAATAGGCAGACTCTTGACTTTGCCGTATGGCTATTGTATAATGAGCTCAAACTTCCGCTGAAAAGGAGCTGCTTTTATGGCGTATCCGCTTTCTACCTCGATCCATCTGTATTTCAACGACGGGCTGACCCTTGACGAGCAGATCGTCAAGCATACCGATGCGGGCTTCCGCTATCTCGACTTTAACTTTCTCGATTGGCAGAACGTGAAGGACTCCCCCCTTCTCGGTGACGGTTGGGAGGCGTGGATCGCCTCGGCAAGGGAGACGGCCGAGGGGCAGGGGGCGTGCTTCAACCAGGCGCATGCGCCTGTGCCGGTCATCCGCTTTTCCAAGGATTATGACGGGCTTGTGGCCTGCATCCGCCGCTCGATCCGCGCTTGCCATATGCTGGGCATCCCGCAGATGGTCTATCATTCGCTGGTCTGCCCCGAGGCGCTTGGCCTTGGTGGCACGTGGCACGAGGCCAATACCGAGTTTTTTCACACGGTGATGGAGGATGCCGCCAAGTACGGCGTGGGCATCTGCATTGAAAACGTGTGGCCTGTGTGCAAATACATGCAGCATCCCCTGTGGCAGACCGAGGAGCTTATTGCCTTTGCGGATAGCCTTGGCGACGATAGCATCGTGGGCATCTGCTGGGATACGGGGCACGGCAACCTGACGGGCAACGGCCACAATTATAAGAGGGAAGCAAACCCCGAGCTTGCCGCCTTTGGCAACCAGTATGAGAACATCACAAAGATCGGCCCCCGCCTGCGTGCTTTGCACATCGACGACAACAACGGCCTTGACGATGACCACGTAACGCCCGGCTCGGGTACGATCGTGTGGGATGACGTTGTGCGCGCGCTTGACGATATCGGCTACCGCCACAGCTTTACCTTTGAGGCACATCACGCGGTGCTGCGCGTCCCCGCCGCGTGCAAGGATGCCGCCGCCCGCCTCCTCCATGACGTGGGCGTGGCACTGGTGGAAATGAGCAAGAACGGGCGAGTATACGAAAACTAAAGAAAAAACCACCCACGGTGCCCTTGCTTTATCGCAGGCTTTCCGTGGCGTGGTCTTTTTTCTTTTCTGCCGATTTGTTATTTTTTCTTTTTTTCGTAATAAAGGATCGCCATAGCGACAAAGTAGAGAAGCCCGACGATGGCAAAGACGGTGGTATTGCCCTTTATGATATTGGCATCGGCAAGCCCCCATAGCATAAGATCGGCCGAGAGGTAGAGATCCAGCCCGATGTGGATAGCGTGCCGCAGGGTAAAGGGGATGGTATCGAGGTGCTTCAGATGGTACAAAACACGCAGGATGAGGATGACAAGCCAGGCAACAGAGGCAAAGATCAGCATAAGGGGGGCGCTCCTCTCTTTTTGCTTTATTATAGCATAGCCCTTCCGGTTTGTAAAGCGATGGCGCGTGCTTTTTCGCAAAGCCACTTGCGCGCGGGTGGGGGTTGTGCTATACTAAGGAAAAAAGAGAAGCAAGGAGACGCCTTTTATGATCCCACGTGTTAAGGAATATAAAGAGCTTGGCGGGTGCTTTTTTCGCATGGTATCCCTTCCGAAAACTGAGGACGGGGAGGCCGCCGCCCGCCTTTTGTCGCTGTTTTTGCCCTCGCTTTCGGTCGTGACGGGGGAAACCCCCACGGCCTTGCTTGCAAAGGATCCCCTTCCCGCCGGCGCCTACCGCCTGGCGGTGGAAAGGGAGGGGATACGCATCACCTACGGTGGCTACGAGGGGCTTCGCAACGCGGTGGCAACGCTTGCGGGGCTTTATACCGATGCGGGCTTTATCTGTGCCGAGATCGCCGATGCGCCCGCCTTCGGCTTCCGCTCGGCCATGCTTGACCTTGCCCGCGGCTACGTGGAGCTGCCCGTGCTTTACGAGCATCTTGTGCGGATGGCCTTTCTGAAGTACAACGTGGTGCATCTGCACCTGATGGACAGCGAGACCTACGTTATGGAGTCGGCCGTTGTGCCGAACCCGGAAGGCCACCGCCAATACACGCAGGCCGAGATGCGCAGGGTCTGTGAGTTTTGCCGTCTTCTTTGCTTGGACGTGATCCCCGAGATCGAGTTTCCGACCCATGCCACCAACACCCTCCTTGCCGTCCCTGCACTTTGGTGCGATATCCTCGATCCCGCCAAGGCCGAGGCGGCCGTCAGTGTGCCGAAGCTGGATAAGCGCCTACTGGCGCGTGACCGACGCGCAAGCGCCTGGGCGGTCTGCCTGGGAAGCGAGCGTACCTACGAGATCTACCGCCGCATCCTTGCCGAGATCGCCGCCGTTTTCCCCGGGCAATACGTCCACGTGGGCGGGGACGAGATCGCCTATCCCCACCTTGGCGCCGTGCCGCACTGGGATAACTGCCGTGCCTGCCGCGCCCGCATGGAGGCCGAAGGGCTTGCCGATACCCTTGCCCTGTATCACTACGGCTTTCGCCGCCTGCACGCCATCCTTTCCGAGCTTGGCAAGCGTATGATCAAGTGGAACGAGCAGGATGAGCTTGGCATGCCCCTGCCCCTGCCGAAGGACGTGATCATTGAATACTGGAAGCCGAAGGATCCGGGGGCCGTGGAGACCGCGCCCGAGAAGCTGGAGGCCGAAAAGCAGCTTTTGCGGGACGGGGGCTTTTCTCTGATCAACGCGCATTACTATTACACCTACGTCGATTTTGCCTCCTACATGACGGCGGAGAAGATGAACGCCTGGTCGCCCGCCGCCGAGGGGGAGAGCATGATGGGCGGCGAGACCTGCGCCTGGGAGCTTGGCAACCCGCGGTATTCCTTCTATCCCTACCGCCTGCCGATCTCGATGGCACTGTTTGCCGACCGCCTCTGGAACCGCGATGCCGTCCCGTATGACAGTGCCTACCGCGCCGAGCTTTTCGCCGCCGCCGTCGGCAAGCGCGGCCTTGGGGAAGCCCCGATGGGGCCGTTTCCCGCAGTCCTGCCCCCCACCCTCTTCGGCTCGACCACCGGTGTCCCGCCGACGCTTGAGGCCGTGCCTGCCGCGGTCGATTCCCTCCGCGGGGTGGATGGCGAGGGGGTCTTTGGCCGTCTTTTCCTCGATGCCTATCGCGCCTATCTTGAGACGCTGATGACGGGTGAGGCGGCCACCGCGGACGGCACACTCCCGCGTGACGGGGCGATCTGATCTCGGAAAATAAAAAGGACAGAGAAGGTGAAGATCCTCTGTCCTTTTGCTTTTTTACGTCCCGGGGCAGCGCCAGTCATGCAAGGGGGACATATCGTCGTACGGGATACGCATGACGGCCTCGGGTAGGGGGCATCCCGTCAAACTCAAGGCCTACGGTATCCGCGAGGATCTCGCGGCGTCTTTCCTCCCAGTCGGCAATGCTTGAAAGCTCGTGCAGCTTCGGCTCTAAGATCTCTCTGTGCGCGAGGATCGTCTTCACCGCCTCACCGGGGTAGTTTTGCGGATAGTCACGGCCGTAGCGGTAGTAGCAGTAGGTGTAATAGGAAAGCACGGTTTTGATAAAGGTGTGGTTGGCCACGTACGGCATCTCGGGGGTCGGCAGGGGGTTGGCATCGGGCGCCTGGCTTGTCAGCTCCTTGTATAGCATAAAGGCGCGCTCGGCCCATTTTTTGCTCTTCGGGAATTTGCGATGGGCGTAAAGCCTTCTGAATTCGTCGCTGTCGCCCATCTGCGCAAAGCTCCAGGAATAGTCGGCCATTGCCACGTGGTTGATATCGCAGACCCTGTCCCACGCGGCGTAGGAGGAAAGCCCCTCGGTATTTTTGTCGCGGTTTGCGATCCTTGTGAGGAGATAGACGTTGTCCACCACGTCACGCGCAAGATTCCAGTGGTAGTAGGAGTTCCAGGGCTTGACGGTCGCGCGGATGCCAAGCTCGGGGAAGGTGGTGGTCACGACGTTTGCCTTCAGAAGCTGCTTTTCAAGGTCGGTGTAGGTCCACCAGTCCACCACCGTCACGTCGAGAAGATCGGCCTCCTTCAGGGCGTTATAAAAGACGGTGGGATCTTGGAACATGCGCGTCAGAAGGTCGTTATAGAGGTAGACGTTCTCCATCCCGCGGGATTTCAGATGCGAGATCAGGCGGATAGCGTGGCGGATAGTCTTTTCCCGGTTCGAAAGCTTGGCGCACGCAGGGCACTCACAAAAGGGGCTGTAAAGCCGCGCGGGGTCGTCGGCATTCACGCCGCGCTCCTCACGCACCTCGTCAAGCCCGATATGGAAGGACCTTACGCCGTTTGGCGCAAGGTAGGCGTCAATGATGTGATCGTAGATATCGAAAAGAAGCTCGTAGGTCTTTTCGGAGGAAACGCAAAAGCCGATCCTGCTCGGCTCACCGCCCACGATCGGGGCGACCTCGGGATAGATACGCGGGAGGAGGGTGTTGTGGCCGTAGCTGTTCCAAAGCGGAAGCACCTCGACACCCTTTGATTTCCCGTAGGCCACAAGCTTGCCGAAAAAGTCCTCCTTGGCCATCGGCACCGGCACCACCTCGTTGATCCACTCGCCTCTTTTGACCGAGTAGTACTTCTTGATGACGTCGGATCTTATCCTCGGATGCTTGGGGATCGGGACGTACACGTACTCGGATACCACCCCGTCGTACTGCACGCACCAACAGCCGTACAGCGACACCACAAGCTGGTTGTGCTTCATCGATACCATATCGTCAATGACGGCGCACCAGTCGGCAAGCGTCATAAGGTTACTGCCGTAGCGGGTCTCAAGAAAGTGGCCGCGGGTGCATAGATCCGGATAGTCAAGAAGCTTCATCCTTTGGATATAGACCCCGCCGTCCTCTACGTCGATCGCTTGCAGAAAGCTGGTGACGGCGTAGTACGCCCCCGCCTCGCCGTAGCCCGTCAGGGTGATGCCGCGCTGATCTACCACGATCCGATAGGCCTGGTCGGCATTCTTTTTGACGGCCGCAGGCACTCTTTTCGAGATCGAAAGGGTGATGGGGAGGCTTCCGCTTGCCGCCTCGGCCGACGTGCCAAGCTTGTGGGAAAGCCCCGCAAGAAGGGCGGCAAGTGCGTTCTTGGAAAGGGCGCCGTCAAGCCCCTTGGAAATAACCGTGAAATTCGGCGCGCCGAGCGTGCCCAGCAAAAGCCGCCCGCGCCCCTCTGTGAGGTGCTTCGGCGTCGGCGTGATATGGATCAGCATAAGCGGTTCTCCTTTTTCTTTGACGGGCAAGGCCCGTAGCTTTAATTTGACGGGCAAGGCCCGTAGCTTTAAGATAGCACATCTGTACGCCAAAAGCAAGCGTATCGGCAGATTTTTTTGCAACCGTCTTGATATTGGCGCGCTTTTATAGTATGATAGAAAAAAAGCGGCCTCTGCCGCAAAAGAGGAGGGCTTACCGTGCAAGAGCTGATCGAGGCGCTTCTGCGCTCTAATGTTTTGTGGGAGAAGAAATGGGTCTCCTGCGGTGACAGCTTCACCGAGGGGGATTTCAACGACAGCCGGGAGGAGTTCCGCTTTACCGACGGGCTGTACGCGGGGGAGAAGATGGTCTATCCCTTCTTCATCGGCCGCCGCAACCGTATGACGGTGGTCAACGAGGCCAAGTGCGGCAACACCATCACAAATCTTCCGAACCGCCCGAACGCCTTCTCGATCGCGCGGCATCAAGACCTCCCTGCGGATGCCGACTATATCACCCTGCATTTCGGCATCAATGACGACGATGCGCATCAGAAATCCCCGATCGGCGAGATCACCGATACCGAGAATACCACCTTCTACGGGGCTTGGAACGTGACCCTGCGATATCTGATCACCCACCATCCGTACGCCAAGATCGGCATCATCGTGCCGAACGGCTGTACCCGCCCGTATACCGATGCCATCCGCGCCGTTGCCAGAAGGTGGGGCATCCCGTATCTTGACCTGCCCGGCGACTACGCCGTGCCGCTTCTCAACCGTGTGGCCGACAAGGACGAGATCTGTGCGGAGGCGAGAAGCATCCGCAACGAGCAGTTCTCGGTCAGCGAGAAGAACCGCCATCCGAACGTCCGTGCGCACGAATTTGAAAGCACGGTGATCGAGCATTGGCTTCGTAGCCTCTGATGTATAATCAAAAAAAGTAGGGAGGGGTCTCCCCTCCCGCTAACATCCTATTTTCAACGATAAAACGGGAGGCAAACGCCTCCCCTACAGATACACCAACAAATTTCGGCAGAAGGACTTTTCTTTCAGCCGATTTGTGTTATAATGGAATCATATCGTAGGGCGGGGGCTTGCTCCCGCCGTAACATAGGATCTAAGC
>JAGBZZ010000247.1 GCA_017652965.1 Clostridia bacterium
CAACGGGGATGCGCGTGACCTTGCCGCCTGGTTTGCCCCCGCAAGCCTTGACGGGATCTATCTCAACTTCAGCGATCCGTGGCCGAAGGCAGGCCATGCCAAGCGCCGCCTGACCTACCGCGCCTTCTTAGAGGTCTATTTCTCGCTTCTGAAGCCGGATGGCGTTCTGGCCCTTAAGACCGATAACGAGGGGCTGTTCCTCTTCACACAAGAGGAGCTTTCCGCCCTTGGGTACGTCCCCCATTTCCTCACCGATGACCTGCACGCAAGCGAGGAGGCCGCCACCAATATCATGACCGAGTATGAGCGCAGCTTCTCAGAGCAGGGAATGAAAATACATGCCCTGCGCGTGACCGGCCGAAGCCGGCAGCCTGTCACCGAGGAAAAGTAACAGTAAAAGAAAGAGTAAGAGCAGGAGAAGGTAATAATAAGGGGGAATGCGACGCGGACCCACAAAGGCCTCCTTTCCTGCGCCCTATCCCCGCCTTGTTTTTTTGGGGGATGCCGCGCTCTTTTTCTTTATTTTTTGCCGGAAGCCGTATTTTATTCTTGACGGCCGTGCAAACTTATGGTAAAATAGAACCGAAGAGTTCGCACGGTGCGGACAGGAAGGAGTCCTTTTTATGTCGGATAAAGCGTTTGAAATTTTTGATGATGCCCGCGACGTCCTCGCGCGCACAAGGCCGATCTTTGTGGAAAAGCATGACTTTTCGGCAAAGCTCTTTAAAAACAAGGAAACGGGTGAGCCCAGCTTTTCTATTTCCTCCAAGGGTGAGCATACCCTTGACATCTTCAAGATCCTCGGCGGGGTAGCCCTCTTCTTCTTGTGGGTCGCCTCTATGCGCATCTATTTCGGCATCCGCCGCTCTCGCCGCAAGCGCAAAAAAGAGCTTCGCCGCGCGGCAAAGAACAAGAAAAAGTAAAAAGAAAAGAGCAAACACGCAAGCCATCGCTTGTATGTCTGCTCTTTTTTTGTTCCCCTCGCGCAGCTTAAAACGGCGAACCGAAGATAGCCGTCATGATGGCCACCATCAGGGGGATCGTCAGCACCGCCAGCGTATGCGATACCATAGTCATGCCTGCCCCCGTCTTGGCATCCCCACCGTAAGCGGCGGGAAAAACAACGGTGTTGAGGCCAAGCGGTGTACCGATGGCAAAGAAGCTGTAGAAAAGCACGGTATGCGGGATGGTGATCCCAAGGGCGAGCCCTGCCAGGGTCTTAAGACCGAAAAGGGTGGAAATGATCAGCGTGGGAATAAGGAGAAGCCGCAAAAGCGAGGCCGCATAGACCCGCTTGCTTGTCAGCATATCCCGCAGGGGATACGCCGCGATCGTAAACCCGGCCAAAAGCATGGCCACAGGCCCCATGCACGCCTTTAAGGAGTTGAGGGCGTTCACGATAAAGGTGGGCAGTATACCGCCAAAGCCGGTAAGCCCCGCGGCCATACCAAGCAAAAGGCTGACGGTCGGCGGGTTCAGAATGCGGCGAAGCACCCCCTTGCCGTTTGCGGGGATCATACAGCTGATGCCCCAGGTATATATGGCAAGGCTGATGGGCAGGCAGTATACCTTGTAGTAGGAAAGCCCCTCGTCGCCAAAGAGAGCCTGCACGACGGGGTCACCCATATACCCACTGTTGGCAAAGGCCAGGGCATAGAGGAACACCCCGCGCTCGGGGGCGTCCTTTTTGGCGAAAAAGCGTACGGCAAGGAGGGAAATGAGGATGGCAAGCATGACCCCCGCGGAGGAAAGGAGTATGTTGGTGGCGTGCGTGCCAAGCGTGTCTACCGTACAGTAACGCGCCATGGTGGTAAAGCTGAGTGCGGGCAGAAAGACCCAGGTCTCAAGCTTTGCCATCGTACTGCCCGCGTTATCGGGCAAAAGGCGGGTGCGCCGCAGAAGAAAGCCGATGACGATACAGAAAAAGAGTGTCAGCATCGGGGTCAGGACTGCAAAAAAGGTATCCATACCTAGGTTACTCCTTCGGCAGATAGCCGTGCAGGATAAGATATGCGCGCAAAAGCTCTACCCACTGCGCTACGTGCGCATCCCCCTGCGACCGGCCAAGGCCATGCCGCCCAAAGGGGAAGATGTGCATCTCACACGGGATGCCCGCACGGCGCAGGGCGGTCGCATAGCGGTAGGAGTTTTCTACGTTTACCGCCGCATCCTCGGCCGTGTGCCAGATAAAGGCGGGCGGTGTCTCCTTGCCCACCAACAGCTCGGGGCTGTAGGCGTCCCGCTCGTCATAGCGGTCGCCCAGCAGCTTTTGGTAGCTGTAGGCATGCGAGACCTCCTCGTCCGACGAGATAACGGGGTAGCAAAGCACCTGCAGATCAGGGAATGGGGAGATTGCGTCGATCTCGTCCACGCCCTCGCCGTCGATGGGGGCGCGGTAGGTGGAAAGCAGGGCGGCAAGATGCCCCCCGGCCGACGAGCCGATCACCGCGACCTTGCCCTCATCAATGCCGAATTTTTCGGCATTGGCGCGGATAAAGCGGCAAGCGCGGCGCGCATCCAGAAGCGGATCGGGGAAATGCGCGGGGAAAACACGGTAGGCAACCACAAAGGCGGCAATGCCAAACCCGTTCAGAAATTCCGCAAACCCGACCCCCTCATGCGGCGCGCGCCCGGCGTATGCCCCACCGGGCAGGATCACAAAGGCGGCATCCGACGTGCGGTGCGCGGGGATATAGCAGTCGATAGAGGGGATCTCGGTCTCGGCACCGGGTGCCTTGCCTTCCCAAAGGGGATACGTTGTCATAATAAACCTCGTTATGTAGCGTTATGTTTACACTTAGTCGGCATCGCGGAAGCCAAGCAGGATCAGCCAGTTTTTGAAAAGCCCGGCCCACTGTGCCACGTGCGGGATGGTGGGGGCAAGCCCAAGGCCGTGCGGGCCAAGGGGAAAGATGTGCATCTCACACGGGACGCTCGCACGGCGCAGGGCGGTGGCATAACGGTAGGAGTTCTCGACGTTGACACCCGTGTCGGTTGCGGTATGCCAGATAAAGGCGGGCGGGGTGTTCTTGTCCACCAGCCGCTCGGGGCTGTAGGCATCCCGCTCGCCGTAGCGGTCGCCCAAAAGGTACTTGTAAGAGCCCATGTGTGAGATCGCCTCATCCGACGAGATAACGGGGTAGCAAAGCACCTGTGCATTCGGGATGGGGTCAAGCGCATCGATCTCGTCCACCCCCTCCCCATCAATGGGGGCGCGGTAGGTGGATACCAGGGCGGCAAGATGCCCCCCGGCCGACGAGCCCATCACCAGCACCTTGTCGGCATCAATACCAAAGGCCTCGGCGTTCGCACGGACAAAGCGGACGGCGCGGCGCGCATCCAAAAGCGGAACAGGGAAGTAGGCGGGGGTCACGCGGTAATTCACCACAAAGGCAGAAACGCCGATCCCCGCAAGGAATTGGGCATATCCCGTCCCCTCGTGATGGGCGCGGTGGGCATATCCGCCACCGGGAAAGATAATGACCGCGGCGCGGCTCTTCTTCTCGGCGGGGGCGTGATGGATAATAGAAGGGATCTCGGTTGGGAAACCGGGGATCTCGTTTTTGTAAAGCGGATAGGGTGTAATGGCCATGGCAGGCTCTCCTTTTTCTTGTTC
>JAGBZZ010000248.1 GCA_017652965.1 Clostridia bacterium
ATACTTCTTTGAATCAAACGATTCTCATCGGGTCGCAGACCTATGCACAAAAGGCAAGGCGTGCCTTGGCGTCCGCAGGGATACGCGGGCGGCTTATACAGCTGGAGGACAAAGAAAGGCGAGGGTGTGTATACGGTTTGGAGATCCCGGAGGCAGACTATCTTTCTGCGGTTGCCATCCTGCGCCGCGAGGGAATTTTCTATCGGGGAAGCCTATGATCTATCTCGATAACGCCGCCACCTCCTATCCGAAGCCCCCCCTTGTGCGACGGGCCGCCGCCAAGGCGCCGTCGCTTTACGGCAACCCCGGACGCGGCGGGCATCGCCTTTCTCTTGCGGCCGCCGAAATGGTATACGATTGCCGTGTGGCGATCACGGAGTTGTTTCACCTTGAGAAGCCCGAGTGTGTGGTGTTTACCGCCGGGGCAACCATGGCACTGAACCTTGCTATCTTTACCCGCGTACGCCGCGGCATGCACATCCTCATCAGTGACCGTGAGCATAACGCCGTCCTTCGCCCGATATACCGCCTTGCCCGCGAGGGGATCGCCACCTACGACATCTATCCGACAGGCGGAGACGTAGAAGGCGGGATCCGCAAGCGGATACGCCCGAATACCGGAATGCTGATAGCCTGTCACGTCTCCAACGTCACCTCCTTTTGCCTTCCGATAGAAAGAATCGGCACTTTGTGCCGCGAACGGGGGATCTACTTTATCGTTGACGCCGCGCAAAGCGCGGGGCACCTCCCCCTTGACCTTGCAAGGATACCGTATGACGCCTTTTGCGCCCCGGCACACAAGGGGCTGTTGGGCATTCCCGGGGCTGGCTTTGCCATATTGCGACAGGCCGAAGCGCTCACCCCCTTTCTTTTGGGCGGCAGTGGCGTAGACTCTCGCCTGCCGGACATGCCTGCCGAGCTACCCGAGCGATACGAGGCGGGAACCCTGCCAACAGCGGGAATCGCCGCACTGCTTGGAGGGGTGCGCACCTTACAGAGGATCGGTGTGGAGGCGGTGGCAGAAAAGGAAGCAAAGCTTCAAGAGGAGGTGCTGGCCGGGCTTTCCGTCATCAAGGGCATCCGCCTTTACGAGCCGGAATGCCGCGGTAGCCTTATCGCCTTTACGCATGCGCTACACACGTCGGACGCCATTGCCCGCGCCTTGGATCGCGAGGGGATCTGCACAAGAGCAGGATATCACTGCGCACCGCTTGCCCACAGAACTATCGGCACACCGCCAAGCGGATGTGTACGGCTCAGCTTCGGATACGGCAATAGCCCCGGTGACGCCAAGCGCTTTCTCGGCACCCTGCAAAAGCTTTTGCGGGAAGGGTGCCTGTAAAAGAAAGAGGAGATACCGCGCGATATCTCCTTTTTTCTTTGCGTACTACCGCCCAAGCACCACGCGCTCGCCCCTGTCGTAAAACAGAAGCAGCCGTGTCCCACGGACGGTACGGTAGACCCCGCCGGAGACAGCGGGCAGAAAAAAGCACCGCTCGCTCCCTTTTTCCAAAAGACTGCGCGCTGTGCGGTCAAAATGCACGTGGAGGCCTCTTTTGCCACGGTTGATGACCGTCAGAACTACCCGCCGCCCCTGCATACGGCAGAAAACGAATAGCTCGGCATCCAGGTGCAGAAGCCGCATTTCCCCCTCACGAAAAACCGTCTCCTGCCGCCGCATCCTACCGATCCTGCGATAAGCGGAAAGCAGAACGCGGTCGCGCTTATGCCAGGGGTACGGCCGCCTGTTCAAGGGGTCGGCATACCCCTGCATCCCTACCTCGTCCCCATAGAAGACCGAGGGAACACCCGGCAGAGTACAAAGGGCAAGATACGCAAGAATCAAGACCTCTCTTCCCCGTTTGTATTCCTGCGGTGATAAGGACATGGCCGCCAGCTCATCCATCGTGTAATCGCAAGGATCGGCCCCCACAAGCGCCGTCAGCACGCGGACGGTATCGTGCGTGCCAAGCACGTTCATGGCGGCGGCCGCCATGCGCGGCGGCATATTAGCCAACACCTCTTCAAGGGCATACCGCAAAGGGGCAACCTCTCCGCTTCGAAAATAGGCAATCAGTCCTTCTCTGAGCGGATAGTTCATCACGCCGTCCAGCTCACGCCCGAGATAGTAGTGCCGCCGCTTGCCGTACGAGATCTTCAGTGCGGCATCCTCCCACACCTCACCAAACAGGACGGAATCCTGCACGTGCTCGGCAAGGCAGTCCTTTACCCCCTCCACAAAGCTGTCCTCCAGCTCGTCCGCCACGTCAAGGCGAAGCCCCGCGATCCCCGCTGACGCATAGCGGGCGATGACCCCCTGCTTGCCAAGAAAATACTCGCGGATGCCGGGGGCACTGTGATCAAGCCGTGGCAAGGTATCAATCCCCCACCAAGCCTCGTACCGATCGGGGTAGTGATGGAATGTATACCACCCGTAATAGGGAGAATCCTTGGATTGATACGCGCCGCTCGTTGGATATCTCCCCTGCTTATTAAAGTACATGCTATCCGATCCCGTATGGTTGAAGACCCCGTCCAGAACTACCCGGATGCCGCGCTGCCGCGCCTTGGCAAGAAGGCGGAAAAAGGCCGTCTCGCCGCCAAGCATAGGGTCGATTTTTTCATAATTTCCGGTATCATACTTGTGATTCGAGACCGCCTCAAAGATTGGGGAAAGGTACAGGCAATTCACCCCAAGCGCCACAAGATCCGAAAGCTTTTCTGTGATCCCGTCCAGCGTGCCGCCGAAAAAATCGTTATTCAAAAGCGGCCCACCCGGATACGGCGGATACACGGGGATACCGTGCGCCCAATCCTCGTGCATCAGCACCCCCTCACGCAAAGGAGATGACCCGCGCCTACAGAAGCGATCGACAAATACGTGATATATAATACCGCCGTGAAGCCACTTGGGAGCCGGATAGCGAAAATCGGTCACGGTGAGCGGAAAACACACTCCCTCCGCCCGCCGTGTGAAGAAAAGCCGCCCCGCCCCCGCGCGCATTCCAAAAAATTCACCCTGCGCGCCGGAGCCGAAAAAGGAGAAAAAGAAAAGCCCACTTCGGGTGGGGCGATACACCGCCTCATAAGCATCCTGCCCCCGAGAAATCCCACGGTAACGCATTGCCAGGCGGCACACCTCACCGCCATCATCCGTAATCACGCAAAACAGGTGACAGGTTCCCAAGCGGCGCGGTAAAAGCACCGGAATATGCACCGTGCCCCCCAGGGGACACGCATTGTGAAAAAGCCGCCGCCCACGCATGTGCAGCTCACAGTGCCCCTCCCCCGCCAGCACCCGCTCCTCCCGCAGAAAAAGCCGCTCATCCCTCACGTGGGGATCCTCCCAAGGTGCCAGATCCTTTCGGCATATTCCCTTACACTGCGGTCGGACGAAAACCGTCCGGAAAGAGCAATATTCGCAAGAGATCGTTTTGCCCATGCCTCCTCATCCGCATAATCCGCAAGGGCGGATTCATAACGCATCCGATACGCATCGAAGTCAGCAAGGCACATATAAGGATCCGCCACCCTACCGCCGCCCGCAATCAGATATTCCGCAATATGTGACATATCCCGTCCCGCCAAAGGGGCGTAGAGGCGATCCACTGCGGCGCGTAGCGCAGGAGATGCACGGTAAAAGCTGCGCGCCTCATAGCCATCCCGCCACAGTGCCTCAACCTCGCGGTTACTAAGGCCGAACATATAGCAGTTTTCCTCGCCAACCGCCTCGCAGATCTCCACGTTGGCACCGTCTCTTGTCCCGATCGTCACGGCGCCGTTCATCATCAGCTTCATGCACCCGGTACCGCTTGCCTCCTTCCCTGCCAGCGAGATCTGCTCACTGAGGTCCGCCGCAGGAATCAGAACCTCGGCCAGGCTGACATTGTAATCCTCGCAAAATTCCACCCGCAAAAGCTCCCGCGCCCGTTTGTCGGCCGAAATCGCCTCGCCCAGTGCCACAATAAGACGGATAAGCTCCTTAGCCATATGATACCCCGCCGCGGCCTTGGCACCGAACAAAAAGACAAGGGGACGGGGCGGCGGGGCCGTCTCGATCTCCTGCCACAGGGAGAGGATCTTCAGGACACTGAGAAGCTGTCGCTTATATTCGTGCATACGCTTGATCTGTACATCAAACATCGCATCGGGATCAAGCGGGCGTGCACCGCGTGCCATAAGAAACCGGGAAAAGCGTATCTTGTTTTCCC
Organism: Clostridia bacterium; assembly: GCA_017652965.1. Next base: position 4,212 of record JAGBZZ010000248.1, read on the forward strand.
GCTTGGCATCCGAAAGCCCCGCAAGCACCCCTCGATCCTCCCGATAGGAAAGCAGATCCGAAAGCCGACAGGGGTCCTGCCTGTAAGCCGTCCCCAAAACAGAATCCAAAAGCGCCGTCAAGGGACGATTGGCATGCAAAAGCCAACGGCGATGCGCAACCCCATTCGTAACACTTGTAAACTTTTCCGGCGTGTACCGATAAAAATCGGCAAATACCGTCTCCTTCAGTATCTCACTGTGCAGGCGTGAGACCCCGTTAACGGTATGCGCACCGATGACCGAAAGGTTGGCCATGCGCACCTGCCCGTACGCCACCACCGCCATATCCGAGATCCTTTCAAAATCACCGGGAAAGGCACGCCAAAGCTCGGCGCTGGCACGCCGATTGATCTCCTGTACGATGGCATAAAGCCGCGGAAGCCGAATGGCAAAAAGATCGGTGCGCCAGCACTCCAGCGCCTCCGGCATAACAGTGTGATTGGTGTAGGATACCGTCCCTTTGACGATGGTCCATGCCGCCTCCCATCCAAAGGAGTATACGTCCATCAAAAGCCGCATAAGCTCCGGGATCACCAAAGCGGGATGGGTATCGTTGATATGGATCGCCACAAGCTCAGAAAGCGTCCCCGGCGCCTCCCCACGTGCAAAATGCTCGGCAATCAGATTTTGCAAGGAAGCCGAGACCAGAAAATACTGCTGAGAAAGGCGTAGAAGCTTGCCCTCCTCATGGTGATCCGGTGGGTAAAGCCGTCGGCTAAGCTCTGCGGCGGCGCTCTTTTCCTGCAAGGCCTTCACATATTCCCCCTGGCTTTCGGCACCGCTTGGCAACGGGCTCATATCCTTGGCGCGCCAAAGGCGTAGGGTGTTGACCGTCTGCCCACCCTCGCCGGGGATAAGGAGATCGTAAGGGACGGCACGAACCTCGTCGTATTCGGTGTGTACAACGTGCATAGCGTCTCCCTCCTGCCGCTCCTCCACCCGCCCGCCAAAGCGCACCGTCACAGCAAGTTCCGGGCGCGGCATCAGAAACACGCCCCCCGCAGGCATCCAATCGTCGGGGAGCTCCACCTGGGCACCGTCAACCAGCTTTTGGCGGAAAAGCCCGTTCTCATAGCAGATCGAATAGCCAATCGCCGCATAGCCGAGGTGCGAAAGCGAATCCAGATAGCAGGCCGCCAGCCGCCCCAGCCCTCCGTTGCCAAGGCCGGGGTCGCAGGCACAGTCCCGTACCTCCTCCAAGGTATGGCCATACCGCAAAAGAAGGGCCTCACACTCCCCACGCAGGCCAAGCGCCTCCAGGTGGGTAAGCAGCAAGCGCCCTACCAGAAATTCCATACAAAGATAGGCAACACGCTTTGTGCGTCCGGCTTCTATCCGTGCATCGCATAAACGGCGCCCGTCCTCAAGCCGCTCCCGCACTATTGCCGCAATGGCCGCATACCAGGCTGCGGCATCCGCCTTTTTGGGATCATCGATCCCCTTAAAAAGCAGTTTTTCCGCCACAGCACGTTCAAGATCCTTCGTTTTCCCCATACTTACTCCTCCATCAACATGCGGTAAAGTGCAAGATATTCCGCGCACGGGCGCCTCCAGCTGAAATCCGTGCGCATAGCCGTGCGGCGCAAGCGATCAAAGGCGGCAGGATCTCTCCTGTAAAGTGAAATCGCCGCCAGTACTGTCTCACTAAATACATCGGCCTCATAGCGTTCAAAAAGAAAGCCGTTACCTCCCACTCTTCCGTAAGGGACGATGCTGTCGGCAAGGCCACCCGTCGCACGGACGATCGGCACAGCCACGTAACGGCAGGCGATCATTTGGGCAAGCCCACATGGCTCGGTGCGGGATGGCATCAAAAAGAGGTCTGCAGCCGCGTAAAGTTTTTTTGACATATCACGGTCAAAACGCCGTAAGAAGCGCAAATTCTGCCATTCTTCCGCCGCTTTGCCAAAGGCATCCTCATAATAGCCGTCACCCGTACCAAGCAGAATAAGCTGAGCACGAGCGGCAAAAATTTCGGGCAAAGCGGCTAAGGCAAGATCCAGCCCCTTTTGCTCGGTCAAGCGTGTGACCATCAGCAAAAGCGGGGCGCCGTCCTGCGATAGCCCCACCTCACGCTGTATGGCACGCTTGTTTTCCGCCTTGCCGTGTACGGCATTTTTGGCGGTATAGGGCATCGCCAGGATCCCCTCCTCCGGGGAAAAATATTCACAGTCAATACCGTTGAGGATCCCGACCGTGCGGCCGCGCTCGCATAGCACAGAGGAAAGCCCCTCGCCGCCTCTTTCATGGCAGATCTCCTCCGCATATCGAGGGCTGACGGTTGTCACACGGTCGGCAAGGCGGATCGCCCCCGCCATCAGATTGATCTCCCCCGCGTGCTCCAAAAGCTTGCGGTGAGCGGGATGGATGTCAAACACATCCGAAAGAATACCACTCTCATAGCGCCCCTGGTAAGCAATATTGTGGATCGTGAAGACCGTCCGAAGCGAGGCAAGGCGAGGGTCGGATGCATAGACTGTGCGCGGATAGATCACCGACAGGGCGGCTTGCCAATCGTTGGCGTGCAGGATATGCGGCACACGGTCGGTCGATAGAAAAAAATCCAGAACCGCACGGCAGAAGAAAGCAAAGCGCTCACCGTCATCATACTCCCCGTATAGCGCGGGGCGGTCGAAGTACCGCGGATTTTCTACAAAGTAATAGGTCACTCCAAGATGTGAGCAAGCATACACCGAATAAGGGATCTCCCTCCAGGCGAGTGTGAGATTCCCTTCATATATCGGTTGCATTGACTCTCTTTTTTCCGCTTCGATCGCGCGGTAAAGCGGCAGAATGACCGAGACCTCCACGCCGCGGCCGCCGTACCTTCCCACAGCACGCGGCAGTGCCCCCATCACGTCGCCAAGCCCGCCACTGGCCGCAAAGGGTGCGGCCTCTGCAGTGACGTATAAGATCCTTTTCATACACTTCTCTCCCGAAGGGGCGATAGCCGGTCTCAGCCCATCACCGTTTCCTTTTTTCGTTCTATGCGGCTGTCCTTTGCAACCACCGTGATGCTTTCGCGGTTGGCACCGGGCGAGCCGACAAGCGCCCCCTCGCCGATCACCGTGCCACTGTCCACAATGGCGTAATACACACGTGCTCCACGGCCAACCGTCACATCCGACATAATGACCGAGTGATGCACCTCCGCCCCCTCTGCAACGCGCACACCGACCGAAAGCACAGAATCTGTCACGGTGCCGTGCACCTCGCTCCCCTCCGATATCAGTGCATTACGGATCTCGGCGTGCGCACCGATAAACTGCGGCGGCCGCGCCGCCATGCGGGAATATACGTCGCTCTCTCCTCCGCCATGCCCAAGGGGGGATGCCTCACCGAGAAGATCCATATTCGCCTCCCAAAGGCTTTCTATCGTCCCCACGTCCTTCCAATAGCCGGAAAAGCGATAGGAATATAGCGGCTCGCCCGATCGCAAAAGGCTTGGGATCACATTTTTGCCAAAATCATGGGAGGATGACGCATCGGCCTCGTCCTTTTCCAGATATTCAACAAGCGTTTCCGTGTTGAATATGTAGATCCCCATGGAGGCCTGATCGTTTTTCGGTTGCTTCGGCTTTTCCTCAAATTCGCATATCCTGCCGTCGGCATCGGTGCTGCATATGCCAAAGCGGCAGGCCTCGCGGCGCGGCACCGAGACCGTAGCCACCGTACAGGATGCCCGTTTTACCTTGTGTGCCCTCAGCATATCCGAATAGTCCATCCGATAAATATGATCTCCCGACAGGATAAGAACGTATTCCGGATCATACTGTCGGATAAAATCAAGGTTCTGATAGATCGCGTTGGCAGTCCCACAGTACCAATCGGCACCGCGTGCCCCCTGATACGGCGGCAAAAGCGATACACCGCCGCGAGAGCGATCAAGATCCCACGGTGCCCCGTTGCCGATATATTCACTAAGGGCAAGCGGCTGATACTGTGTCAGCACCCCCACGGTATCAATGCCGGAATTGGTGCAATTGGAGAGCGAAAAATCAATGATGCGGTATTTCCCCCCAAAGCTGACGGCAGGCTTAGCCGTGTGCCGTGTCAGATCCTGCAGGCGGCTTCCCTGGCCACCGGCAAGCAGCATAGCAATGCATTCCTTCTTGCAAAACATATCGTCTCCTTACAGCTGTACTTTTTTCTCTCAAAGGGTGATCTCCTCCTCCACGCGACGCAGGATCACGCCGGATCGCGGCAAAAGACGAAACCTCAACCAATGATCCGGCCCCTCGGTCTCAAGGTCCCCATCAGACGTCCACTCCCCCGTGCAAAATACGGGGGCATACCGCCCACCACAGGGCAATGACAGGCAGATATCTCCCTCACATTCGGAAAAGGAGAGCGCGACGGCTACGTGATCCCCATCCTTTCCGTGCCGCATATAGGAAAGCATCTTGCGTTCTGCTTCGTCCGCAAGAAGCCAGGAAAAGCCCTCCTGTGAAAAATCAAGCTCATAAAGCGCCGGTGAGGAAAGATAAAAGCGATTCAAAGCGGCCACGTATTCCCGCAAGGCATCGTGCCTCGGATCCTCGGTAAGCTGCCACTCCGCCTCGCTATCAAAGTCCCACTCCCGAACAGCACCGTATTCCGTCCCCATAAACATCAGCTTCTTTCCGGGAAAGGTCATAAAAAAGAGGAGCGCTACGCGAAAGCAGGCAAGCCTTTCCTCATATTCCCCATACATTTTACCGAAAAACGAACCCTTTCCATGCACCACCTCGTCATGCGAGATCGGCAGGATATACCGCTCGCGAAAGGCATAGGTTATTGGAAAATTGAGGGCACTGTGCCGTGCGACGCGCGCCTCCGGCGGTGCAGAAAGGTAGGCGAAAAGGTCATTGGAAAACCCCATATTCCATTTCATGTGAAATCCAAGACCTCCCTCCTCAGGCGGGGCTGTCACCCCGGGATAATCGGTGGATTCCTCCGCAATCAGGAGGGCATCCGGCACTGCCGCACGCACCGCCGCCGAAAGCGCGCGAAAGAATTCCGCCGCACGGAGATCGTGATTTCCGCCCTCAGCATTTCTTTCCCATTCTCCCTCTCTACGGTCATAATCGAGATATAGCATTGAGGCCACAGCATCCACGCGCAGACCGTCAATATGATATTCCCGAAGCCAGAAAAGCGCAGAGGAGATCAAAAAGCTTGTTACCTCCCGCCGTCCAAGATCGAAATAGCGTGTCCCCCAGGAGCGTGACTCCTGCCGCCAGGGAATCGCATATTCATAAAGCGGTTCCCCGTCGAATTCATAAAGCCCCCATTCATCCTTTGGAAAATGCGCAGGGACCCAATCCAATATCACGCCGACACCCCCGGCGTGAAGCCTGTCCACAAAGGCGGCAAACTCCGCAGGAGTGCCAAAGCGCGAGGTGGGGGCATAATAAGCGCAAACCTGATACCCCCATGAGGCATCATAAGGATATTCGGTCACCGGCAGCAGCTCCACATGGGTATACCCCATGTATTTCGCATATCCGAGGAGCAGCTCGGCAAGCTCTCCGTACGAAAGATATCCCCCGTCCTCACGCCGACAAAAGGAGGCGAGATGCACCTCAAACACATTCATCGGCAATTCTCCCTTATCCTCACGCAAGCGGCGCACCGCAAGATACTCTTCATCCTGCCAGTGATAAGAAAAGGGGTCGTATATCAGGGATGCACCATCATCCCCACCGCGTGAGGAAAAGGCATAAGGGTCACCCTTCAAATGCCGCTCTCCCCTTGCGGTAACGGCAAATTTATAGGCAAAACCGGCAAGATCGCGCGTATCGTAAAGGGTTAACTCAAAAACCCCGCCCTCGGTGACGCGCTCCATCGGTAGGCCGGTGTCCCAATCAAGAAGATCCCCGATAAGACTAACGCTTTCGGCGCGGGGGGCAAAAACGCGGAAGGTATATCGGTACCCCTCCCCCTCCCGTCTATAATGCACACCAAGATACCGATAAGCCTCTATAGCCGTCCCTTCATGAAAATAATAGGCATCCTTACAGGCGGTATCCCTCATAGTTATGCTCTTCCTCCTTCACAGCCTCCCGCAAATCCCCGATCAACCGGCGATTACGCTCGATATGTGGGGCGTGCCTTTTGTAGTGGGATGATACGCAGTTAGTATATATCCGTTTGGCCCTTTTTATCATGCTATGCGAAAATTTCATCAAAAAGGAAAAAAGCACGCCACCGATCCTGGCAAAGGCGAGGGCAAACGGGCGGATCAGCATCATGGCCAAACGGTGTGCCCATGCCAAAAGGTGCCGCTCGCATGCCTGCCAAGGGCGGAGAAAAAGCGCCCGCAGGGAAAGCGCCCCAAGACCGCAGGAAAGAAAGACAAAAAGACGGGGAATGCCGTCGCCCTGCCAATATAAAAGCACGGCAATGGCTCCCCCGACAAGCACCATATACAAAAGGTCACCGACCGCCTCGGCATTTAAAAAGCGAAATATCCCGCGCCGTGGGCGCACCGTCTCCCGCCGCCGGGGGAGAAAAGAGCACGCAAGACGAAAGAGAAAACGCAAGGCAACGTATCCCGCAAGCAAAAGCGCCCCGAGCAAAAAGGCAAGCACAGCAAGCCGCAAAAGCGCAAGCATGGAGACGCGCATCTCAGCGCCACCCCTTGCGGAAAAGGCCGCCCCGCTCGCCGTCTCCCCTTTCACTGTAAAAAAGCCCGACGATCTTACCGCAAAGCGATACCTCGCCGCAGTCCAAAAGTAGCTTCTGCACGTGCAGCCCCTCCCCCTCCACGGTGAGAGTGCCAAGACAGGTCTTCAGGACGACCTGCCCCTCATCAAAGCTGACCACCTCCAAAACGCCGTCCACCGTTACCCCCTCGCGGTTTTTGAGGGTGAGCGAATGCTTTTTTTCTGCGGTCGTGATCTTTTCAGGGATTGACATACAATTTCTCCTTTTTCGTTTTGGTCGATCGAAAAGCCTATCGGTATCACATTCAGTATATGTGCGGCACGCAAAAAATATGAAAAAGGGAGACGTCCTGTGAAAACAGGACGTCTCCCTTAACCTTGCGGAGCTACCGATAAGCAACCCCTTATTAATCCGAAAGCACCTCGTACATTTCGGCGGCATCCGCCTTTTTGGTGCTATCCATAATGGAAGTGACACGCACACGCAAAAGCCGAGAGCCAAAGCCGATCTCGATCACGTCGTTCATCTTTACGTCATAGGAAGGCTTAGCAGGGCGACCGTTTACGGTCACGTGTGAGCCGTCGCAGGCCTCATTGGCCACCGTACGGCGCTTAATAATGCGCGATACCTTCAGATATTTGTCAAGACGCATGGAAATTAAGCGTTGAGCTTATCCTTGAGAGCCGGACTGGCAGAAAACGCAAGACGCTTGCACGCACCGATCTCAATCTTCTCACCCGTGGCAGGATTGCGCCCTTCACGTGCGGCCTGCTCCTTCGTTTCAAAGGTACCGAACCCGATGATCTGAACCTTGTCACCGTCAGCAAGAGCATCGGTGATTGCGGCAAAGACGGCGTCAACAGCCACCTCGGCATCCTTTTTCTTCATCCCGGCTTCTTTGGCCACGACATCAATCAGCTGAGTCTTGTTCATAACTTTTTCCATCCTTCATAAAAATTTGAATATCCAGCATACGCAGTATATGCTTTTACTGATACAAGTATATCATATTTGGTTAATTTTTTCAACAGATTTTGAAAAAAATGAAGAATGTTGTGCCTTTTGCACATAAATTGACGAAAATCGCCTAAAAAAACCTTTTCTTTTATTGCAAAAATAACAACATGATATCCCCGATGTCTCAAACGGCGAAATATTCACGCCGCGGGCGGGGGGCGCGCCGCCATTCCCCACCCCCAAAAACCCAGGCACTGTAAGGAGATTTTCGTAAAATCCCGAAAAGAACGCCGGCATTACGCCTTAATCCCGTGCGCGCTTACTCCTGAACCGCAAAAAGAGCCGAAGGATCCGCTCCCCTCTTGGCAAAAGGGCAAGGTCCTCCGCATGGATACCCCCCAGCAAAAGCATCGCCGCGGGGTACACGGTCATCGCGGATATAACACCAAGCAGCAAGGCCGGTGTCTGTGATGCGACCAGGGAAAACACCAAGGCAGCCACCCCGGAGGAAAGCGTGCCCGCCAAAAACGGCACCAGCACACCGCGTACAGGATCCAAGCGAAGGGGCACGTACCGAAGAAGGAAGAAAAGGTTGCAAAGTGCCGCCAGAAGATAAAAAAGAAGTGTACCAAGAGGGGCCGAAAGCAAGCCGACCCTCGGGGTGGCTACGTACAGGACGATCACCTTTGCCGCAAGACCGACCAGCATCGAAAGGATCGGCCTTCCCTGCCGGCCGATTGCCTGCAGGATCGCATTACTGACAGCCAAAAGCGCCAGCGGAACCACCGAAAGCGCCAGGATGGAAAGAGCATCCCCTGCATGAGCGGCCATCCCCTCGTCCCCTACAAAAACCGCCGAAAGGATGGGGTAAGAAAGCGTGCTCAGCCCAAGGGCGGCAGGCACAGAGATCAGGATGGCAATCCGCAGAGCCGAGGCGGCATACCGCCCGACCGCCTCGCGCCGGCCGGCCGAGATCGCCGCAGTGATATACGGCACGATCGCCGAGGCGATGGGATAGACGAGGATCGCCGGCATGTTAAAGAGCGTGACAGCCCCGGTGGTATAGTCCGAAAAAACGGCCTTGGCAAGCTCGGCATCCCGATAATATTCTCCCAAAAGCGGACGCAATAGCTGCCCGTCAAGCAAGGAAGCCGCCGACATCACCGCCGCCGTGGCCGCAATCGGCACGGCAATGCGCAGGACCTTGCCGAGAAGCGCAAGGGTCGGCTCGCCCTCCACCTCGTTTCCCACAACCGAAAGAAGGCCTCGCCGCCGATAATGGCCGAGGGCAACCGAAAGGTACAAAGCCCCAAGACCTACCCCTGCTGTGATGGCAAGCACCGAATATGCCGCCGCCAGCGAGGCTCCACCGCCGCCCGCCAGCACAAGATACACAAACAAAAGGCCAAGAACGGTTTTCCCCAATGCCTCCAAAATCCCGGAAACGGCCGTGGGGGTCATAAGCCCAAATCCCTGAAAATATCCGCGCAGGACGCTTTCTATACACACAAAGAAAAGCGACGGTGCAATGGCAAGGAGGCAAAGATAGGAATCCCCACCCGAGTTGGCGGCCGCAATAGGACGGGAAAAGACAAGCATCCCCGCCGTTCCCAATGCCCCCACCGCCGCCAGGACAGAAAGCGAAACGCGAAACACCCTTGCCAGGGTGATCTGCTTTCCCTCTGCCCGCGCACGCGAGACCAGCACCGAAACCGCCACAGGGATGCCTGCAGTGGAGATCATATAAAGAAGAGTATATACCGAGTATGCCGTATTGACGTTGGCCATCTCGTCCCCAAGTGCCCCGTTAAGAGGAACCTTGTATAAGAAGCCGAAAAGCTTAACAAGAAGATTGGCCGCCGTCAATACCAGGACACCGCCGAGAAAGGTCGCACCGCGCCCCGACGTCTTCCCACCTGCATGCTTCATGCACACCTCCTGTGAATCAATCGAAATAATGCGCCCGCATATCTGCGAACTCCGCTTTCAGTTTTTCCACATCCAGTGTGCTGAATTCACCGTTTTCATACAAAATTTGGCCATCCACCATCGTCATGCATACATCCGAGGTGGCCGCCGAATACCCAAGTGCCGCATCCGGCGTTTCAAGCGGGAGGTTATGCACCCACGTAAGATCAAAAAGCACAAGATCCGCCCTTGCCCCAACGGCAATACGCCCGGTATCTGTACGACCTTGGGCACGCGCACCGTTTTCGGTGGCAAGCGCCAGTGCCTCATCCGCGCGCAGGCAATCCGGCTGACCGCTTATCCCCTTGGCAAGCAGAAGCGCCGTTTGCATCTCGCGCAGGATATCCAGGCGGTTATTGGAGGCCGCCCCATCCGTGCCGAGTGCCACGTTGACACCGGCCGACAGCGTGTCACACAATGGCATCACGCCACTGCCAAGCTTCAGATTGCTGATAGGATTATGCACCGCCGTTGCCCCGTGGGAAGCAAGGATCGCACGGTCCTCACTCTCAAGATGCACGCAGTGCGCCGCAATGACCGGATTTTCAAAAAGTCCGTTCTGCCTAAAAAAGACTGTGGGCGTTACGCCGTGGCGCCCCAAGCACGCCTCATGCTCATCCTTCGTTTCGGAGAGGTGGATATGCACCCGTGTGCCAAGTCTACCTGCTTCCTCTGCCACAGTACGGACAGCGGCCGCGCAATTGGTATACTCAGCATGCAGAGAAAGATCTACAAGGATCCTGCCGTTCTCTGCCCCGTTCCACTCGTGAAACAGCGCGATCCCCTCAAGGACACGCTCATTGTTTTTATAGTCCGCATCGGGATCAAAGCTGACAACACTGCGGGAAAGGTTGGCCTTCATGCCACACTCGGCCACAGCGCGTGCCGTGGCATCGCAGAAGAAATACATATCCGAGAAGGAGGTGATCCCCGCGGCCAGCATCTCGGCGATCGAAAGCTTTGTGCCGAGATATACGGCTCGCTCGGTCAGGCGGTCCTCCGCCGGGAAGATCCGCTCATGCAGCCAACGGTCAAGCGGCAGATCCTCGCCGTATCCGCGAAAAAGTGTCATAGCGGCATGGGTATGGGCATTGACAAGCCCGGGGGTAAGCAAACGCCCCTCCCCTGCAATCACACGGTCAAAGGTCCCATTTGGCCGCACGGTGTCAATGGCGGTAATGTACCCCCCCTCCACCGTAACGTAGCGTCTTTCTGCGGCAGGCAGGCCGCAAAGCATCACATTGTCCAGTAAAAGCTTCATAATTCACCCCAAAAATTCACGAAAAACCGACGTTTCGGGAATATAAGTCTTCGAGATCTCGTCTATACGGGAAAGCCCCTCTATCAGCACCGACGCGCGTCCCGCATACGGATGCTCGGCAGGAACCGAGGAAAGAAGCGGCAAAAGATAGGGCTTCAAGGCCGAAAGCTCATATCCCAGTGTGGAATCAATAATTATATCCTCACGGGCGGCGAAGGGCAAAATGTGCAGTTCCTCATTGGCACGCACCCCCTCCCAAAGATCAAGCGTAAACACAGGCGCCGCCCCACGGAAGTTATAATCCCGCACCAGCCGCCGCAAAAGGCGTAGCTCATTGGCACAGATCTCAAGCCCCGGCAGGGCGATGCCCTTGGCGGCAATCGCGTACACCGAAAGATACGGATGACCGGCAAAAAGCGCCGCAACCGACGGGTAGATGGCTTGAATTCCCTCGAATATATAAACATCCCGCCCGCATGGCTCCACCGTCACGTACTCCTCGCGCTTTCCGGTACGGAAATCGAAGCGCGGCACGCTTGCCGTACGGCCTGCCAGGACGTCGGCCACCACAGCACCGAGTGCTTCCATATCTATAGTTGCAGGGGAATCAAAATCGATCCTTCCGCCCCCTGTGGCCGCACGTTCAAGAAGCAGGGCGCGGTCGTAGAAAAAATCGTCGATCGAAATGACGTGTACCGCACGCCCCGTCATGGAAAATTCATCGATCAGCTTACGCGCCGTCGTCGTTTTTCCCGAGCAGGTTGGGCCGGAAAGCGTCACGATCCGGAGTTCCGGAACAGCAAGAACCCGACGGACGGCCTCATCAAGCGCGGCCTCATATCCCTCCTCACACCGAGCAACGTAAGCCCGCTTGTCAGCCTCGCCGTCAAATACAGTTCTTGCTTTAATCATTACGATCCTCCTTAAAAAACGCAAGGGCACGCTCCCGCTGCGAGGGAACCCCCGCGGCCGAATCACCCAAAAGAAGCTTATCGATATCCCGCAAATATTCATATGGATATTTCGGCATAAATATGCGTTCTATCAGGCTTCCGCCCGCCTCCGGCGTGCGATGCTTGACCAGTTTGGTGACAGCACCGGCGCCTGCGGCAAAAATACTGTGCAGCTCCTCCATCATAAAGACGTTGTAAAGCCCCTCCGTCCCCGGGAAGGCAAAGCCCACGTTTTCAAGATTGCCGACCGTGTTTTTCTGCCGATACATATAATACGGGCGATATCCCGCCATCTTGGCCTGGATCTGCGAATAATCCACGCTCTTGGCGGCATCCTGCGAGCCAAGCGCATAGATCCCATCCTTCTGGCGCAGGGCGGCCGAGCGCTTGACCGAGAAGGTATGTACAGTGATATTTTCGGGGGCAAGTGCAATGATCTTATCAAAGGTATCCGAGAAAATACGGAAGGTGTCATCCGGCAGCCCCGCGATCAGGTCTACGTTCAGATTCGGAATGCCGGACTCTCTTGCCAGGGCAAAAGCACGGTAAAAATCCTCCACCGTATGATGGCGGCCGATCGAGCGAAGAACGTCATCCGAAAGAGTCTGCGGGTTGACACTGATACGCCCGACGCCTCCCTTTTGGATCACCGCAAGCTTTTCGGCAGTGATCGTGTCGGGGCGCCCTGCCTCTACCGTAAATTCCATAAGCGTAGCAGGATCAACGTGGTTCCCGATACGGTAAAGAAGGCGCGCCATCTGATCCGGCGAAAGCACCGTGGGCGTTCCGCCGCCAACGTACACCGTGGCCACCTTCATCCCCAGCTCGCGGATCATGGAAAAAAGGCTATCGATATCCCTGTAAAGTGCCTCCAGATACTCGTCGATTAGCGAAAGCAGCTTCCCGGAGGTATAAGAGACAAAAGAGCAATAGGCGCACCGCGACGGGCAGAACGGAATGGAAATATACACACTGCAGAGATTATCCTGCAGACGGTTTGTCAGCTTCATCTCGGTGGAAGCCACCGACACGGCAAGCGCCGCCTTTCTGGGATTCAAGAAATATTCATCCCGCAAAATTGCGCGGGAATTGCGGATCCCGTTCCCCGTGCGGATAAGCTCGGTAGCGACCTTGGCAGGGCGTACCCCCGTCAGGATCCCCCACGGCGGCGTATAGGAGAAAAATTCCTCCCCTGCGGCCAGCACGGCACGCCCCACCGCGATCTTTCCCACGCGGTCGGCACTTTTATCCGCCCGGCACTCACAATACCCCTCCGCCTTAGCAAGCTTGTCCCCGATACGGATAGAGGCGGTGGCACGCATGCCCTCCTCCTCCTCAAAAAGGGAGACCGCAACCTCAGGCACGTCAGGCCCCGGCTGCTCGCTTTCCGAAAAGGTAGCGCCGGGGAAATAGACCATACACAGGGTCTGCACGTAATAGCGATTGATACGCCCCTCGATCCTCAGAATCATGCGCGGCCTCCTTTTTTGAGAAGCGCGGAATCCATCACAATCGTCACAGGGCCATCCGCAGTCATGCTGATATTCATATCGGCACAGAACACCCCTGTTGCCACCTCGGAAAGGCGCTCACGCATCAAGGCGAAAAAGCGGTCGTATAACGGCTCGGCCACGGAGGGCGGTGCGGCCATCAGATAATCCGGGCGGTTCCCTTTGTCATAATTGGCCGCCAGGTTAAAGTTGGAAACGACCAGTGCCCCACCGCCGATATCCTTGACCGACAAATTCATTTTG
>JAGBZZ010000026.1 GCA_017652965.1 Clostridia bacterium
CGTGTATCCGGCTCGGGCGTTCTTGCCAGCTTTACGGCGCAGGACACCGTGGACATCATGCTTTCGCCGAAGGGGGCTGAGCGCGTGACCCCTCCCACCCCGGAAAAGGAGCCCGAGCTGACCGCCCCCGTGGTGTTCCGCCGTACGCATCCCGCCCCCGAGGAGGAGGCACCGATACCCGAGCCTTCCGTGGCACCCCCTGCCGAGGAGGAGCCCGCCCCCGGCGAGGAGACGCCGAAAAGGACCAAGGGGCGCCTCTCGGCACTGTTTGGCGAGGAAAACAAATTCTTCAGTCTCTTTATGCTGATCGCCGCCCTTCTTTTGGCCGTGATCCTTCTTGTCGGTATTCTGACCGGTAACTCCGGGGGAGAGGGCGGCACCGCCTCGCTTCCCGATCGGGACGTGACGCTTTCCGTGCGTGCGGAGGATGGCCATGCTCTTTGAAGGACGTGTGATGCGCGGTGTCGGCGGACTGTATGAGGTGCGCATCCCGGACGGCGACGGAGAACGGTACGTCACCTGTCGCGGGCGCGGTATTCTGCGCCGCGATGACGATAAGCTTCTTGTCGGGGATCTCTGCCTTGTGCGTCTGGAGGGAGAGGAGGCAGTGATCGAAAAGATCCTGCCGCGCCGCACGGCCCTGATCCGCCCGCCGCTTTCTAACCTGGATTATCTCTTTATCGTCACGGCTGCCTCGCACCCCGCCCCCTCGACCGATACCCTCGATAAGCTGACGGCTATTACCGTACATAACGGCATTATCCCCGTCATGGTGGTGACCAAGGCCGATATCGATGAGGCCGCGGCCGATTCCCTGGCGTCCATCTACCGTGCGGCGGGCTTTCCCGTCTTTGTCCTCTCACCCGAAAAGGACAGCACCGCCCTTGCCGCATACATCGCCGCGCATATCAGGGACGGGCGCTGTGCCGCCTTTGCAGGGGCCAGCGGGGTAGGGAAATCCACCCTTCTTAACCGTCTGTTTCCCGCCCTTTCCCTGGCAACGGGGGACATCAGCCGTAAGATCTCGCGCGGGCGGCACACCACACGCAGTGTGGAGCTCTTCTTAACGCCGGAGGGAGGCTTTCTTGCCGATACCCCCGGGTTCAGCATGCTGGATTTTTTGCGGTTTGATTTCTTTACCCTGGAGGATCTGCCCGCCACCTTCCCGGAGTTTCTTTGTGAGCTGGGGGGGTGCCGCTATGCCGACTGTACCCATACGGGAGAGGTGGACTGCGGCGTGGCGATCGCCGTGCGTGAGGGGCGCATCGCGCAAAGCCGGCATGACAGCTACCGCGCCCTCTATAAGGTCTTAAAGGATAAGAAAAACCGCTACTGAGCACCCCTTGTCGGGATAAAATGAAAAGAGAGAACGCCTCGGTTCTCTCTTTTTTATATTGCAGGAAGGGTCAGCGGCGCGTTACGCGGTGCCAAAGACGCCGCAGGCGCTTTTTGATAAGGGC
This sequence comes from Clostridia bacterium, assembly GCA_017652965.1. The sequence continues at coordinate 1,461 of JAGBZZ010000026.1, forward strand.
ACGGCGGTAAAGTAGCCGCATAGCAGGCTCCTCGGGGGCATGGGCGCGCTCACCGCGGTAAATGCACTCCACCCGTGCTAAGATCGCCGCCCGCGGAAAGGGCCCCTCGGTAGTCAGAAGGGCATCCCCCGAAAGCGTGACGCTCTCCGCGTCCTGTGCGACGATGCGGTGCAAAAGGAATCTTCCTCCCTCCTCCCGCAAAAGGACAACGTCGCGTAGCGCAAGGTCGCACGGCGGGGCCAGGAGGACAGAGTCCACCCCCTCGCGCAAAAGCGGCCGCATGGAGCGCCCGCGCGGCCAAAGGCGGAAACGCCCACCGGTGGCTATGACCCCTTCGATCAGCGGCCAAAGCTCTTCCATCGGCCGTGCTTCAAGCAAGAAGGCTCGCCTCCTTCAGTCCGGCAAGAAAGCGTGCAATGTCGGCACGGGCGGTCCTTTCATCGATCGCGTATTTCTCGGTCAGAAGCGCAACACACTCCTCCTCGCTATGCTCATTCTCCAGAAAGGCAAAGAGGAGGGCGGCGGTGGCGTTCAGCTTGATCATCGAGCCAACACCCGCCGCCTCGGGCGTGACGGCTACGGCGTAGGTGTCCTCACCGATGGCTTGCAGGACAAAGCCGGCTTTTCTTTTCATACAGATATCTCCTTTTCCAATATGGCACGGTAGGCAAGTGCGGCCGCCGGAAGGCGGGGTGTGACCTCTGCCCGAAAAAGACGGACAGAGGAAAGAAATTCGGATGTCAGGGGTAAAAGGGCAGAAAGATCCTCACTGCGCTCGGCAGGGGGGAGGGCGGAAAGAAGAAGCGGGAAGGCCTCGGTCGCCGTAAGGGGAGAAACGCGATCCTCCTCCGCGCGGGCAAGAAACAGGACGGCCCTCACGGGGGCGGCGGTATTCTCCTGCCAGCCCTCCTTGCCCGCCATGGGGGTGCCGTAGCCTAAGAACAGCCCGTCCTCGCGGCGGCGGATGAGGGGCTTATCCCCGTTTATGATGCGCACCCGCTCGGAAAAGAGATCGCGCCACAGGGCAACGTGCGTGCTTTTGCCAACCCCGCTCTTAGCGCACACGGCGATCCCGTACCCGTCAACCGTAAAGAAGGCGGCATGCAGGAAAAAGCCCCCGTAGGCGGGAAGTGTCGCGATAAATTTGCGGTAAAGCGCCCGCAGCTCCAGCGCAGGGGGCGGAAGGGCAGGGTTTCTTTTGGCCTCGGCCGTAAGCTCCCCTTCGGTCACACTGACGGTAAGGGCAGGGGCAAGGTCGGTGCGGTAGGCCGCAAACACCTCGGCAAAATGGGGATACCTATGAACAAATGCCACGGGGATATCAGCCAGAAGACAAACCGTCATGGAAGGCTCCTTTGCAAAAAAGGCAGGCCATGTAGCCTGCCTTTTAAATTGCTTTGATCATTTGCTACCGCCGAACGGATCGCACCAATCATCTTCCACGAGATCGGTAACCGGGGTGGAGGTAACGGGGGGAGTCGGCTCGGTACGCACAGTAGTCACGGCGCCGCCATCACCGATATCGCCACCGGCAGCAGTCGTGGTCACAGCTCCGGTATCGGCAGGGGTAGTCACATCGCCTTCACCGCCGCAAGCAGCCAGAAGGAGGGCGGCCATCACAAGAAGGAGGAAAAGCGCAAGGAATCTGATTTTCATATGCAATCTCCATTCGTAAAATACAATATTACTATTCTGCATCTATTATATCACCTCTCGCTTGGCTTGTCAAGTGCTTTTTCGCCTTCGGGAAAACTCTATGATTGTTTAATAAAAAAAGCAAGGAAAAATTGTGTAAAATGCGAAAAAGGAGCCTAGGGGCGAAAAAAGTGCCCGATCCCCCCTCTTGACGGGGCGGGAAAAATATGCTATACTGAAGGGGAAATGAAATGAGAAAGGCTTCGGGCGGAATATTACACTACATTCCCCCGCGTTTTTGCATTTTGTAAACAAAACATCACAAAACGAAAAACACCCCTCCGCGTGCGCTTGCGGGTGATTTCGGGAAGGCGGATATGGAAAGAATCAAATGGCGCGGCTCGGCGCTTCTCTCGCCCGCTCCTGCGGCACTGGTGACGACCGGTGTTGGGGAGGAGGCCAACGTACTGACGGTGGCCTGGTGCGGCATCACCTGTACCCATCCCCCCGTGACCTACATCTCGGTGCGTCCCCGCCGTCACTCCTACGGGCTTCTCAAGGCATGCGGCGAGTTTGTGATCCATCTGACAAACGAGGATCTTTTGTACGCCGCCGACTACTGCGGGATGTACACGGGTGCCAAGGTCAATAAATTTGAAAAGTGCCACCTTTCGTGCATCCCGTCCACCGAGGTCGCACCCCCCACGATCGCCGAAGCGCCGGTAGCGCTGGAATGCCGCGTGCGGCACGTGGAGGCACTCGGCACGCACGATATGTTCCTTGCCGATATTCTGGCCGTGACGGTGCGGGAGGAGCTTTTGGACGATACAGGCAGGCTGTGCCTTGAGCGGGCGCATCTCATTGCCTATTCTCACGGCACCTACTTCGGCCTTGGCAAGCAGCTGGGACAGTTCGGATTTTCTGCCGTCAAGCGCCGCCATACCGATAAAAAGCGTTGAGGCCATCCGTCCTCGGCCTCCCCTTTTATAATATATTAGGAAGCGCGCATCCCCCCTTTTGGGACGCCCGTTTGCGCGTTTTACTGCAAAATATGCCTCTTTTCGAAGGGGCATATTTTTCACTTTGTAAGGCTTTGTTTGCAGTTTGTGCAAAGGGTGAAAAACTGCACAAAACAGGGGTCGAAAAATTGGCATTTATTTATAGCGGTTCCTCTTGACAAAACACAAGATATAGTTTAAAATAAAAAGCGCCCGCACTAGATATTGTGGTTAAGGCAAAAAACGGAAAGACAGGCAAAAAGCTTGATTTTTCCTTATACGGAGGGGAAAAATGAGGCTTGGCGGCTTGATGAAAATGACGCTTTTGGACTTTCCCGGGAAGGTCGGCTGTACCGTCTTTACCGTGGGCTGCGGCTTCCGCTGTCCCTTTTGCCACAATGCCTCGCTTGTCACCCATCCGGAGGAGGAATATCCTCTTGAGGATTTCTTCGCCTTCATAAAAAAGCGGCAGGGGCTTTTGGACGGTGTCTGCATCACGGGCGGTGAGCCGCTCCTGCAGCCCGACCTTGCCGATTTTATCCGCAGGATCCGCGCACTCGGCTATGCCGTTAAGCTGGATACCAACGGGGCACACCCTCACGGCCTTCGCGCCCTGTGTGAGGAGGGGCTTTTGGACTACGTGGCCATGGATATCAAAAACAGCCCCGCTAGGTATCCCGAAACCGTCGGCCTTCCCGCCATGCCGCAGGGGGTTGCCGAAAGCGCCGCTTACCTGCTTTCGGGCGCCGTACCGTTTGAGTTCCGCACCACGGTGGTGGAGGAGCTGCACGATCCCTCCGACTTTACAGAGATCGGGAAGTGGATCGCGGGGGCTGAGCGCTACTATCTGCAGACCTTTACCGACTCGGGGGATCTTATCGGCACCGGGCTTTCTGCACCGTCTGCGGACAAGCTTGCCGCCTGCCTTGCCGCCGTACAGCCCTACGTCCCGTCGGCGACCCTGCGCGGCAACGCGAAATAAGGATGAATAAGTAAAATAAAAATAAATTTCTATTTCTGAAAAGGAGAATACGTATGTATCAGGTTTTGAAGCGTGACGGAAAAGTAATTGACTTTTCTCTGGAAAAAATCACAAAAGCCATTACCATGGCCTTTGAGGCGCAGGAAAAGGACTATCATCCTGCCGTCATTGATTTTCTGGCGTTGAAGGTAACGGCGGACTTTGAGTCGAAGATCAAGGAAGGTCTTATCGCCGTTGAGGATATTCAGGACTCGGTAGAAAACGTGCTGGTTCAGGGCGGATATTCGGACGTGGCCAAGGCCTACATTCTGTACCGCCGTCAGCGCGCCAAGCTCCGTGAGGTGAAGAATACCGCGCTTGACTATCAGTCGCTGGTGGACGGATATCTGAAGATCAATGACTGGCGCGTGAAGGAGAACTCCACCGTGACCTACTCGGTCGGCGGTCTGATCCTTTCCAACTCGGGCGCCATCACGGCCAACTACTGGCTCTCCGAGATCTATGACGACGAGATCGCCAATGCCCAC
>JAGBZZ010000249.1 GCA_017652965.1 Clostridia bacterium
GCTTCATCCAGCAGGTACTTGTTGACCTTCTCACGCAGGAACTGGTCACGCACCTCGTCTTTGGCCACATCCTCGGCATAGCCTTCGCCGTACCGCTGGATGTACTCGGCATCCCAGTACTCGTAATCCTCATCGGTCAGGGTGAATTCCATCGTCTGCACGATATAGCGGAAGACGGTCTCCTGACGGATGTACTCGTTTGCCTCCTCGGCAAGCTCTTCCATGTAGTTTTCGCTGTAACCGTAGGCGTAGGCGGCCAGATCTCTGTCGATCTTGGCATCGCCGAAGTAGTATTCGAAGTAGGAGGGATTGGATGCCTTAAATTCCTTCAGGTATTCAATGCGAGAATCAAACCAGTCGTCGATATACTGATCGACAAGGTAAGTGGGCAGGTTGGTGTAGGTAGCGGCCTCGCACAGCGCGTCGTAGAGCGCGTAGAGCTTGTAGTTTTCGCCGTTCTCTGCCATATCATCCTCAAGGTGCTTGCGGATCTCGGTGAAGCAGGATTCCAGTGCCGCGTAGCACTTGTCGCCCGTTTTGCCAAGGATGAGGTTCAGCATATCCACATCGATATTTTCATGGGTGTAGTAGCCTGCGGTATCACCGATGTGATAGAGCTTGCAGAAGAAGATGACCTCCTTGCCTGCAAGATCGGCACTGCCGTAGTTGGTGGGGAAGGTCACGCGCAGGCGGACGGGATTGTCCTCACCGTTTTCAGCGGGAACATAACCGACAAGACCCGATTCAAAGCCGGGGATATAGGTGTTGGAGCCGATCTTGAGACGGGTGAGGCTGGTAGCCGTGCCGCCGTCAAAGCCGATGCCAAGATCCACGATCTCGGTGTAGGAAAGGCCCGTGGCATTCACATCTGCGATCTTGTTGTCGGCAACGGCGCTGTTGAGTGCCGAGATGGTGACGCCGCAGTAAACGAGGGAGAGCTCATCGCCGTTGGCGATGGCGCGCGTTTCATCCTCGATGGGGCGGTAGAAGGGGTTGGACACATCCGAGAAGAATGCATTGAAATTGTCATACACATCCTGGTCGGAGATGCTGCTTTTGGCCGAGAACTTGATATCCAGCGGATCGGTATCGAAGCTGACATACTTGGTCATATCCTCGGTACGGTAATCAAATCGCGGGCTGCACGCGGCAAGGGAAAGGAGCAGGCTGCAGACCACAAGACACAGGGCAAAAAGTCTGGTAGTATTTTTCATATACGCCTCCAAAAATTCACTACCATATATTTTATATCATAAGGTGCGATTTGTCAAGCACGGATATGTGAACATTTTTCGCACGCGCGCCATATTCTGTTAATGCATGGCCGTGGCGTGCGCCACGGCCATGCATCGCATATGAAAGGAGTGCCTTTCATGGAGCCCTATACCCTGATCCTTGGCAGTATCACCCGCGCACTGGCCGCACGGCGGCTTTTGTCTGCCTCGGGCATTTCCGCGCGGACGGTAAAAAGCGGTGCGGAGGGGGGCGGATGCGCCTACGCCCTGCAGATCGACCCGCGCGATCTGCCCACGGCCACGCAGATCCTTGAAGACGGCAAGATCCCCTTCACCTGGTCGCGCCGTTAGTATGATATATTTTGACAATGCCGCCACCACGTGGCCAAAGCCGAGCGCCGTGTTTGACGCGGCAAGGCGGGCGGTGGAGGAATACGGCGGAAATCCCGGCCGCTCCTCCCACGCGCTTTCGCTTGCCGCGGCGGAGCGGGTGGATGAGGTGCGGCGGCA
>JAGBZZ010000250.1 GCA_017652965.1 Clostridia bacterium
AGTCATGTTTCTGTCTCTTTGACAAAAGGATACACCCTTTCCGCATCCTTGTCAATAGAAAACCGTTTTTTCGTAAGGGAATACAGGAAAATTCCAAGGGATGGCGGCTTGCCGTTTCGCTTGGGACATACGCAAAAGAGAAAAGCCCCGGTGACCGCAGTCATCGGGGCTTTTTTGGTCATTCCATTTTTACAAGGGCCGCCTCGTATGCGCGGCGGCAATAGTCGCAGGTATGGCACTGCTTGTCGCAGGCCGTCACGCGTGCAAAGAAGTCCTTCGGCATGCGCGTGTTATCGATGACGTACGGCGCAAAGATATCGCCATAGCCCGGCTCGCACAGGTCAAGGAGATTGCCCGAAAATTTCTCTCTTGCATAGGCGGAAATGACAAGCCCCGGGTGCGCGTGGGTCCTGGTGGCAAGCTTGACGCCCGCCACAAGCCCCTCGTAGCATTTGACATCCTCGGGGCGCACCCAGCTGCCCTGCAAAAAAGCATGGCGGTTCTCGGGGCGGTTTAGGTATTTTTTGCAGGTCAGCGGCTCAAAGCCGCGGACGTTCCGCATGGCCTCGATATCCGCCTCATGCGCGACGAGATTGTCATGGAAGATATGCCCGGTGCAGAAGTTTAAGCACCCGCTGTTAGCCAGTATAAAAAGCTCCTTACCGCGATCTCGGCAGGCCTCGCTCATCCGCCGCACCGTGGCAAGATCGCGGTTGTATTCCCGCTGCAGATAAAAGGAGTCAAAAAGCTCGCCGAGATAGTCGATCCCCTTGACCGTGCCGATGCTCATGTTGACCGAGGCACGCACGCGGGTATCGGGAAAATGCTTCCTGACGCACGCGGCAATAAAGGGAGAGGCGGTGGTCACCACGTCCACGCCGCCCGTGCGGGCATAGAGATGATCGATCACCGAAAGGATGCGGCCGGAAAGCCGCTCGGAGAGTGCCTCCCCACCGTAGCAGTTGGCGTTCAGGAGGAGATCCAGCCGCACGCCGCGCTCCCGTATGGCCGCAAGCTCGGCCTCCATGCGCTCTTGCACCGTAAAGTCCACGTATCCGCCGTCGTATCCGACCGGGCCGCGCCCCGAGGGGGTGTTGACCCAGGAAAAGAAGATCTCGTCAATGCGGGAAAGGTAGGGTTCTATCACCTGTGTGAAGGTGGGCCCGCCCTCCTTTGGGGGTTGATATCCGACCAAAAAGTTCATAGGCTTATTCTTCGTTCTCCTCGGCGGCGGCGTCCCCCTCCACAAAGGCGCGGCGCATCTCGGGGGTGATCCGCCAGGGCTTTGTGCCCTTTTCGCGGAAGCGGTTGACAAAGCCGCGCGTCAGCACCCCGCGCTCCTCAAGGTGGGCATAGCACTCGCGCATACAGCCGCGTGCCCCCTCAATGACCGGGTTATTCCCGCCGTAGCCGGGGATACCGACCATCGAGCGAAGCACGGGTGCGCCGTGGTAGGTCTCGGGGACGGTAGAAAGATCGGCGTCCTTGCGGAGAAAGGGGTTGTATTCCTCGCTGGCGCCCATATAGGCGACCGAGCATTTCTGCCAGTCAAGCTTCCCCCACTCGATCCTGTGTCCCGCCACGGTGATCGACTCGGTCTCGGTCATGGAGATGGCCTTGCCCGAGCAGGCCTTGGCACAGCGCATGCATCTGTCGCAAAGCTTGCCCTCGTAGATCGGGTCGGGCTCAAGGGGGGCATCGGTCAGAAGCACGACAAATCTCTGAAAGGGGCCGAACTCGGGGGTCAAAAAGACCTTGGAATAGCCAAACTCACCAAGCCCTGCGGCAAAGGCCGCCACGCGGAAGTCCACCACGATATCCGGGCTCGGGAGGCCCTCTCTCACAGACATCGAGAAGTCGGGGTCGTGCTTTTGTGTCGCAAAGCGCACACTGCTGGCGTGATAGAGGTTGGGGACGGGGGCGGCCTCATAGCCAAAGTCCTCGATGTAACAGCAAAGCTCACGAAGCGCCAGGGGAGAGACGATCGTATTGATGTTGGCATATCCCATGCCGTTGTACGCCTCGAAATAGGTTCCCTCCTCAATACCGCGGAAGTATCCGCGAGGAATGCGGAAGGCCAGAACGATGCAGGCCTTGGCACGCGGCATGATGTAGCGGGGGTCCTGCTGCTTGGGCGCCCCCTCAAAGCGATCCATAGAGGCTATGCCGCAAAGGTCGGCACCGATGCTTTTGGCATAGTCCTTGACCATTTGCGCCGTAAGACGGTTATCCATAATAAAGCTCCTCACAGTAATGAACTTAATTGAATTATAGTATATACCCGCGGTAATGTAAATGGATTATTCGGGAAAAGATATGGACTTTTATGACCCTTTGTGGTATAATGCCATTGATAGCAAGGCAAGGAGGCAAGAGCGTGAAGGATACGACCGTGTTTGAAAAGAATTCCGACCTGCAGGAAAACGCCGATATAGGAATGTACCACTGCGGAAAGAGAGTGCTTTCCGAAAACCACGTTTACGGGCCGCAGATCCGCAATTATTATCTGTTTGTGCTTGTCAACAAGGGGGAAGCCGACCTCTACCATAAAAGCGGAACGAGGAAGCTTTGCGAGCACGATATGCTTGTGATGTGCCCCGACGAAAAGATTCATTATGCCGCGAAGACCGCGTGGAGCATCCAATGGGTCGGGCTATATGGACAAACCGTAAAAAGGTATATGCAAATGCTTTCGATAAGCGGTGACGATCCGATCATTCATATAGAACGCTACTATGAAATGGAGCAGCTGTTTGAGGAGCTGTACCGCTTGGCAGATGCAAGAACAGAGCACCTCAAATGCAGGCAGATCGCACTGATATACAAGTTTTTCTCCATCCTGCTTGAAAATTCGGCAAAAAAAGCTCTTGGCGATATTGCAGGCAGCGCACAAAAGATCATAGACTACAACTTCACTAGAGAGATCACGGTCGGCGAGGTCGCCGCCACGCTGCGCGTAGACCCCGCCTATCTGACAAGAAGGTTTACGCGAAAATACGGCCTTTCCCCCAAGGAATACGCTTTGGAAAAAAGAATAGCGCACGCGAAGCGGCTGTTGAGGGAGACGGATGCCACGGTGGGGGAGGTTTCGGTGTCGGTCGGGTATGCGGATCAGCTCTACTTTTCGCGCATTTTTAAAAAGAAGGTGGGCATGTCGCCGCTTGCCTACCGAAACGCCGGGGCGCAGAAAAACCGAAGGCAATAGCCTCGGCGAGAGCAAATTATCCGGCGGTATATACGAAATGAAAATATTTGTCGGTTTTTTCTCTTCCCCCTTGCAAGGAGGAAGGGGGTTTGTTATAATGAGAGCAACGATTCGATAAAGGAGTGCTGTTATGCTGACGATCGAGCAAATGACTCCCGAGCAGAAGATAGGGCGCGTGATATGCTTCCGCCGTGTGCAATATCCCGACGACCTTGCCTTTACGCTTGAGATGATACGCAAGGAGGCCGTGGGATGCGTGCAGGTCGGCCATGGGCCCGAGGCCGTTGCCAAAATCAAGCTTCTGCGTGAGGCCGCCGACTATCCCCTGCTTATCATCAACGATATGGAGCGCGGCTACCCCGCCTCGGGACTGCCGCCCATCCCCACCATCTCGCTCGCCGCCACGGGCAACCCGGAATACGTCCGTCTTTTTGCCGCCGCCATCGCCAAAAATGCGCGTGCCGACGGCTGGTCGGGGGCGTGGTCACCCGTCGTTGACATTATGCACTCGGACAAGGAGCCTCTTTCCGCCTCGCGCAAGGCGGGCGATACTCCGGAGACGGTCACCGACTTTGGCCGTGAGTTTCTGAAGGCCTTCAACTCCTATCACTTTCAGAGCGCCTGTAAGCACTTCCCGGGTGGCAAGGGGGCGCCCCATCTTGCGGGGATCGACGGGCATATGGCCAAGGGCTACAGCCCGGCCACCGCAGAGGAGCTCGTCAGCACCACCCTTCTCCCCTACAAGCGCCTTTATGACGAGGGGCTTTTACGCGGCGTAATGATCGGGCACGGTCGCTACCCGAAGATCGACCCCGTATACCCTGCCTCCCTGTCGAAAAAAATCATCTCTCTTTTGCGCGATACCGGCTTTAACGGCGTGCTGTTCACCGATTCCTTTGCCATGATGTCGATTTTGCAGGAGTTTGGCGAGGAGGAGGCCATGGTGCTTGCCCTCAACGCAGGCAACGATATCCTTCTGCCGAACTACCGCACCCCCACAAGAAAGGTCTACGATGCCCTCCTCAAGGCCTACTATGACGGGCGTATTGAGGATGCCCGCCTCGACGAGGCCGTCCGCCGCGTGATGGCGGCCGAGCGTTGGTGCGCAGAGGAGCCCGAGGCACCGATGCCCGTGCCCGAGAACATTGCCGAGGTGATGGAGAACGTGGCGCGCGATTGCATCACCGCCGTCTGCGCCGAGGGCGTCCCCACCGCCATCGACACCGAGGCGCGCCGTCTTTTCGTGGTATTGACGCCGATGGGGCATGAGCTTGGCGCTCCCGCCATGGAGATCAGCCACAATGCCTACTACGATCCCGATCGTGTGGCGGCCGCCATCCGCGAAAGATTCCCGAATGCCGAGATCACCTCGCTTGCCGAGTACGCCACCTCGCAAAATAACGACAGGGTGCTGACCGCCGCAGCGGGGCACGATAAGGTCGTGTTCGTTTCCTTCTGCGATTCGGCCGCCTATCTCGGCACCGACTGTCTTACGCGCCGCGCCGAGAGCGTGTCGTGGCGCTGGAGCTTGCGGGTGTACTGGAAGCACACGTCCACTTCGGCAACCCCTTGGCGATGCGCTTTTTGCCGAGGACGGCACGCCGCATCTACGGCTACCACATTCCCTCCTCGCAGATCTATGCGTTTGATGTGCTGGCAGGGCGCTACCCCGCCAAGGGAAGGATGCCTTTTCCCACGCTGGAGAGCTACGCGGATCTGGAAGAGGATCGCGTTTTTAACGGCAAGATCGGGCTGCTCCGTGGCATCCCGCGACAGCAAAGCCCCGATGACGATGCTCATCGGGGCTTTCGCTTATGGAGGGGTGTAACGGAAATCGAACCTTGAGTGGCGACCCATTCCCAAGCTAAATCGAACCCTTGAAATGCTCGATAATTTGGAATTGGTTAGTATCTATTACCATAAATTGATTTCGCTTTTTCAGTATATTTCTTTACGAACTCGGTCTTTGCGTTTGTATAAGCATCTCGATTATGCTCGTATTCTTTCCATAAAGAAATCTTTAATTTTTCATACTCTTTTGCTA
>JAGBZZ010000251.1 GCA_017652965.1 Clostridia bacterium
GGCAATTTTTAACCGATCATCTCGAAAAATAAAAGGAATGGAGTAGGCGCTGTGTCAATGTTCCAAGGGCTCTCCGAAAAGTTATCCGCGGCGCTGAAAAGGTTCCGCAGCAAGGGAAAGCTGACCGAGGCGGATGTCCGCGAGGGGATGCGCGAGGTCAAGCTGGCTCTGCTTGAGGCCGACGTGAACTTCAAGGTCGTGCGTGAGTTTGTCAAGCGGGTCACCGAGCGCGCCGTCGGCGAGGCGGTGCTGGAGAGCCTCCTCCCCGCCCAACAGATCATCAAGATCGTCAATGAGGAGCTGATCGCCCTCATGGGGAGCGAATCCCCGAAGCTTGAGATCGCACCGAAGCCCCCCACCGTCATTATGATGGTCGGTCTGCAGGGCGCAGGTAAGACCACCCATACGGGTAAGCTTGCCCTTTCCTTGAAGAAGAAGGGGAAAAATCCGCTTCTTATCGCCTGTGACGTCTACCGCCCTGCGGCGGTTGACCAATTAAAGATCGTGGGGGATTCGATCGGGGTGCCGATCTTCACTATGGGAACCTCCACAAGCCCCGTCAAGATCGCCAAGGCGGGGGTTGAATACGCCAAGAAGCACGACCATGACCTGGTGCTGATCGATACCGCCGGCCGCCTGCATATCGACGAGGATATGATGAAGGAGCTATGCCGCATCAAGGAGGAGGTCGAGCCGACCGAGATCCTGCTGGTTGTAGACTCTATGACCGGTCAGAACGCTGTGGACGTGGCCTCCACCTTTAACGAGCAGCTGGACATCAGCGGCGTGATCATGACCAAGATGGACGGCGACACCCGTGGCGGTGCGGCGCTTTCGGTCAAGTACGTGACCGGAAAGCCGATCAAGTTTATCGGTACCGGCGAGGGGATGGACGCCCTTGAGCAGTTCCACCCCGACCGCATGGCCTCCCGCATCCTTGGGATGGGAGACGTGCTTTCCTTGATCGAGCGTGCCGAGGCGGCCATCGACGAAAAGACGGCGGCCGAGATGGAGCGCAAGATGCGGGATGCCACCTTCTCGCTGGAGGACTTCCTTTCCCAGCTCCGTCAGCTTCGCAAGATGGGCAATCTCAATCAGCTGATCGGCATGATCCCCGGTGTGAAGCCCGGTGCGGCCGAAAATCTGAACGTGGACGAAAAGCAGCTTTCGCGCATTGAGGCTATCGTCCTTTCCATGACCCCCGAGGAGCGCCTGCATCCCTCCGAGGTGCTGAACGGCTCGCGCCGTAAGCGCATTGCGGCGGGCAGCGGCACAACTGTCGAGGAGGTCAACAAGCTTCTGAAGCAGTTTGAGCAGATGAAGAAAATGATGAAGCAGTTCTCTTCCCCCGGTAAGATGCGGGGGCTTATGGGCGGCAAAATGAAGCTGCCCTTCTGATACCGTTTTCAATATAAAAAATTATATAACTTTTGGAGGAAAAAGCAATGGTTAAAATCAGACTGAGAAGAATGGGCGCCAAGAAGGCCCCCTTCTACCGTGTTGTTGTCGCTGACGAGCGCTATCCCCGTGATGGCCGCTTCATCGAGGAGATCGGCTACTACAACCCGATGACCACCCCTGCCGAGATCAAGATCGACGCCGAGAAGGCCGCCGCTTGGATCGCTAAGGGTGCCCAGCCTACCGACACCGTGAAGGCTCTTCTTAAGAAGGGCGCCTCGGCCGAGTAATCGGTAAGAGGTAGGATCGGCATGGATCTGAAGCAAGTCCTGACCGACATTGCGCGTGCCATCGTAGATACGCCCGATAGCGTAACGGTGGAGGAAACGGTAGACGGCGACGATATCAAGTTCGTCCTTCGCGTAGCGGAGGAGGATACCGGTATGGTCATCGGTCATCACGGCAAGATCGCCAAGGCGATCCGCGCGGTGATGAAGGCTGCCGCCAACACCTGTGGCAAGCGCGTCACGGTCGAGATCGAGTAACACCGAGGGCGAGCCCTTTGGCCGCCCGCATGCAAAAAGGACGAGGAATTTCCCCGTCCTTTTTGCGTTTTATGCGTTGATTTCGAAAAGGGCATCCGAAAGAGCCACGAACTCTTCTGTCGACAGGCGCTCGCCGCGCACGGTGGGGCTATGCCCCAGCGAGGTGATCACCTCGGTAAGAGTGGCCTTATCATAGGCACTGCCAAGGGCCGTCAGGGCGTTGACCAGGGTCTTGCGGCGCTGGGCAAAGGCGGCCTGCACCGTACGGAAGAAGAGGGACTCGCTTTTCGGGGTATAGCGCGGCGGCGAGAAGAGCGAAAGCCGCACGACGGCCGAGGAGACCTTAGGGGCGGGCAGGAAGTTCCCTGCCGAGACGGTAAAGAGGCGCTGTACCGTCCCGTAATACCCCAGCACCGCCGTGATGGCACCGTATTCCCCGCTCCCCGCGGGGGCGGCAAGGCGGTCTGCCACCTCGGATTGGATCATCACCGTGACCGAGGAAAGCGGCAGATGCAATTCCAAAAGCCGCATCAGGATCGGGGTGGTAATATAATAAGGAAGATTGGCGCACACCGCAACCGGTGCCCCTGCGGCCTCACGCGAAAGGATCTCGGCAAGATCCACCTTCATGACGTCACCCTCGATCACCGTGACGTTATCAAGATCCGCAAGGGTCTTGGAAAGCACGGGAATGAGGCCGTGGTCGATCTCAATGGCGATCACCTTGCGGTAGCGCTCACCAAGGGCGTGGGTCAGGGTGCCGATGCCGGGGCCGATCTCTAAGATCACGGTATCGGCGCTCTCGGCGGCGGAATCGGCAATGCGCGAAACGGTATCACGGTTGATCAGAAAGTTCTGACCGAATTCCTTACGAAAGGCGATCCCCGCTTCCTCCATCAGGGCGCGGATCACCGAAGGGTTGGTAAGCTCCACAATAGGCAACCTCCGATATTGTTACCCTAAAATGATAGCATAACTTGCCCCGCTTGTCAAGGCGTGGCACCTCCATTTCTGCCCCCTTTAAAAGTTTTTGGATTTAATTTCGGCATCCCTCTTGACAAGAGGGGCTTGATTTGATATAATATGAAAGGTTTTAAGCTGGTATGGCTCAGTTGGTAGAGCAGCTGATTCGTAATCAGCAGGTCGCCGGTTCGAGTCCGGCTACCAGCTCCAACAAAAACGCACTTTTGTCTTGTGACAAAGGTGCGTTTTTGTTATCCAAGCCGCAGGCTTGGTATATCATCACGACGCAGTCGTGGATATCATCAAGGGCGGCGAGCCGCCCTTGTATCTCATCAGCCCCTTTGGGGCTGGATTCTCCTGCGGCTTGATGATATACAACACTTTGTGTTGATGATATACAATGCTACGCATTGATGATATACACGCCTTCGGCGTGATTGAGACGCGCAGGCTTGGTATGGAAACAAAAGATATAATTTACGAATCAAGAGCAAAAGAGACGTCTTTCGGTTTAAAAAAGGGGCTCTTTTATCCTTATTGATAACTATTATCATTTAGCTATTGACATTTTTAAAAGCATGTGGTATACTGTTGACAGTGAGAGAGATCACAACATCAAAACATACGTCATAAAGGAGATTACAACATGAAAACTTGGAAATGCGCTATCTGCGGTGAGATCGTTACGGGTGAGCACGCCCCCGAAAAGTGCCCCCTCTGCAAGGCCCCTGCCTCGAAGTTTGTGGAGGTCGTTGAGGAGGCTATGACCTGGGCTGCCGAGCATATCGTCGGCATTGGCAAGAAGGACGCCACCGAGGAGATCATTGAGGGTCTTCGTGCCAACTTCCAGGGTGAGTGCACCGAGGTTGGTATGTACCTGGCCATGGCCCGTGTTGCCCACCGTGAGGGCTATCCCGAGATCGGCCTGTACTGGGAGAAGGCCGCCTGGGAGGAGGCCGAGCATGCCGCTAAGTTTGCCGAGCTGCTTGGCGAGGTAGTTACCGATTCGACCAAGAAGAACCTTGAGATGCGTGTGGCCGCCGAGAACGGCGCGACCGCCGGTAAGTTTGAGCTTGCCAAGATGGCCAAGCTGGCTAACCTGGACGCCATCCACGACACCGTCCACGAGATGGCGCGTGACGAGGCCCGCCACGGCAAGGCCTTCCAGGGTCTTCTTGAGAGATACTTCGGCAAATAAGCAATCCCCTTCCCTAAATATCAAAAGAGAACCCGCGTCAAAAACGCGGGTTTTCGCAAGGAGACGGTCATGAATACGAAAGCCATGCATCACCTCACCTACGGTGTATATCTTCTTTCCGCGCGTGACGGGGACAGGGATAACGCGTGTATCATCAATACCGCCGTGCAGGTTGCCAACGATCCCGTACGCATCGCCGTTTCGGTCAACAAGGGCAACAAAACCCATGATATGATTCTCTCCGACGGACGCTTCAACGTGTCCGCCATTTCGACCGATGCCGATTTTGAACTGTTCAAGCATTTCGGCATGCAGTCGGGACGCGATGTGAACAAGTTCGAGGGTTATGCAAACGTTCGCAGAAGCGAAAACGGACTGTATTA
>JAGBZZ010000252.1 GCA_017652965.1 Clostridia bacterium
CAAGGTTCATATTTCCTTTTGGCACCGTGGCGTGTGCTTGTCTTGATACGGGGATTGCTCGCGCGATGCGCGAGCTCACGCTGCCTTGCCGCCGGTGGAGGAATGACCCGGTGGGGATAGGTCGCGGGACGGCCACGAAAAGGTGAGGGGGATTTCGCCTTTTCTCCGTCCCTTGGTCGCTCGCGGCTCTGACACGCCCCCGGCGTGTCATTCACTACCGCTCGTATTCGATCCCCGCCGTGTCCACGTTCAAAATCAAAAGGGGGGATAGGCGCACTCGCGCCTTTTGCCTCGTTCTTTCGTACCAAATCACGCCGCAGGTAGATGCACGCTGGTGCGTGATGAGATACAAGGGCGGTTTTCCGCCCTTGATGATATACACCGCACGTTGTGCGGCGATGGTATGCCAAGCCTGCGGCTTGGATAAAGAAAGGGTGGGGATAGGCGCATTCGCGCCTTTTGCGTCGCCTAGCCATCGGCTCGCGAGCGGCCGCTGCTCTGCGGCGGGCAATCGAACCCATGCACCTACGGTGCTGTGTTCGGCCGTGGCACCAAGTTAGCCAAAAAAGAAAACCGCCCAAAGGCGGTTTTCTTTTTTGGTGGACCCGGTGGGGATCGAACCCATGACCTCAGCGTTGCGAACGCTGCGCTCTCCCAGCTGAGCTACGAGCCCATCTTGCGTACAATTTATTATATCATAAAAAACCGATCTGTCAAGAGGTTTTTGAAAAAAGTTCTTTTTAAGAAATTCCCTTTCCGCATTGTTACCCTTATAATGAAATTACAAGGCGCACGCCGTAAAAAAGCAAACCTTGGGGACAATTTTGCTAAAAAACGGGAAAAGTGTGACGGTTGTACCGAAAATGTATTGAAAAGCGTGTCCACGTGTGGTATAACTAAGATAACCGCTTGACGGGAAGAGTCTTTAAAGGGATATCTCGTAAGGAAAGAGGAGCATGTAATGAAAAAAGCACTGGTATTCTTCGGCGGATGGTCGGGGCACGAGCCGGAGGCGGTGTCCGCGCGTATGGCGCGGATCCTGAGGGAGAACGGCTTTGACGCCCGCCGCCTTGAGGGGTGTGACTGTCTTGCGGACAGGGAGGCCCTCCTTGCATACGATCTGCTCGTCCCTTGCGTGACGTGCGGCGAGCTTTCCCGCGAGGCCGAGATGAACGTTTCCTACGCTGTCCGCCACGGGGTGGGGCTGGCGGGGTGCCACGGCGGCATGTGCGATGCCTTCCGCACGGCGACAGAATGGCAGTTTATCACGGGCGGCCAATGGGTCAGCCACCCGGGCGGTGCCAACGTCAGCTATACCGTCAATATCTGCAAGGGCGCAAGCCCGATTGTTAGGGGGCTTGAGGATTTTGCCGTCACCTCCGAGCAGTACTATCTGCATATCGACCCGGCCATCAAGGTGCTGGCCACCACCCGCTTTCCGGTTGCCAACTCCTATCACGCCGCCAATGAGCCGGTGGATATGCCGGTGGCGTGGACGAAATATTGGGGGCTTGGGCGGGTGTTTTACTGCTCGCTTGGGCATCACGACGACCTTTTCGACCATGTACCGGAGGCGGCCATCCTTATGGAGCGCGGTATGCTGTGGGCGGCCGAGGGGCGCGCCTATGCCGAAAAGAATAGCCTCAGTGTCCAAAAATACGAAGCATAAAGGAAGAAAAGCCATGATGAACGTCGGTATGGTTGGTGTGGGATGCATCAGCGGCATTTATCTTGAAAATTTTGCGAAAACCTTCAAAAACGTGCGGCTTGTGGCGGTGTGTGACCTGGTACGCGCGCGTGCTGAGGCCGCCCGCGAGAAGTACGGGATCCCGAAGCTTTACGATACGATGGAGGAGCTGTTTGCCGACCCCGAGATCGATATCGTCCTGAATCTGACCCGCCCCTATCAGCATTATGCCGTCTCCCGTGCGGCCCTGCTTGCGGGCAAGCACGTCTATTTCGAAAAGCCCCTGGGTGCCGATAGGCAGGAGGGGTGCGAGCTTGTCGAGATCGCCAAAGCGCGCGGTCTTTGGATCGGCGGTGCGCCCGATACCTTTATGGGG
>JAGBZZ010000253.1 GCA_017652965.1 Clostridia bacterium
CCCAACTGCGGATGATTGCATCGCCCTGCACGGTAGATGCAAAGGTAAGAAGAAAGCTGGCTAAACGAAATAAGGCAGTGCGACCGAAATCGGGCGCACCGCCTCTTACATAAAGCTGCATTTTGGGACGTCGCCATTTCGGGGCGACCTCTTTTTGTGCCATAAGATCATCCGCAGGGCGCGCCTTCGGGCGCGGCGCGGAAACCGTAGGCGCGGGGTGTCGGACAGGAAACGGCTTTCGGCGGGGGAGATCAGACGAGCTTGCGCTTGTCGATCACGCGGACCGCCTTGCCCTCGCTTCTGGCGATGGACTTGGGCTCCACCAGATGCACGGTGGGATTGATGCCCAGCATCGCCTTCATGGCGGCGGAAAGCGCCTTTTCCGAGGCGAGGATGTCGCCCACTCTGTCCGTGAACTGCTCCGCCGTCATCTCCACGTTGACCTCAAAGGTGTCGGTGTTGTTCACCCGATCCACCACGATCTGGTAGTTGGGCTGATAGCCTTCGTTCAGAAGCACGGTCTCGATCTGGCTGGGGAATACGTTCACGCCGCGGATGATAAGCATATCGTCGGTTCTGCCCATGGGCTTCGCCATCTTCACCAAGGTGCGGCCGCAGGAGCACTTCTTGCGGGAAAGCACGCAGATGTCGCGGGTGCGGTAGCGGAGCAGGGGGAACGCCTCCTTGTCAAGAGAGGTGAAGACCAGTTCTCCCTTGCTTCCCTCGGGAAGCACCTCGCCCGTGTCGGGGTCGATGATCTCGGCAAAGAAGTGGTCCTCGTTGACGTGCATGCCCGTCTGCTCGCTGCATTCGAAGGCAACGCCGGGGCCGGTGGTCTCCGTCAGACCGTAGATATCGTATGCCTTGATGCCAAGGGTCGCCTCAATGCCGCGGCGCATCTCCTCCGTCCAGGGCTCGGCGCCGAAAATGCCCGCCTTCAGCGGAATATCCTCGGGCTTGTAGCCCATCTCCTTCAGGCTCTCTCCGAGGTACGCTGCATAAGACGGCGTACAGCAAAGGATGGTCGCGCCAAGGTCGGTCATAAACTGGATCTGTCGCTCGGTGTTACCCGAGGAAAGCGGAAGCGTCAGGCATCCAACCTTATGCGAGCCGCCGTTTAGCCCTGGGCCGCCCGTGAACAGACCGTAGCCGTAGGCGACCTGACAGACGTCCTTCTTGGTTCCGCCGACCGCTGTGATCGCGCGGGCACAGCAATCCTCCCACAGATCGATATCCTTCTGCGTGTAGAAGGCGACCACACGCCGCCCCGTCGTGCCCGAGGTGGACTGAATGCGAACGCAGTCCTCCAGCGGCTTCGCAAGCAGACCGTAGGGGTATGCTTCACGCAGATCCGCCTTGCTGAGGAAGGGGAGCTTGTGCAGATCCTCAATGCCGTGAATGTCGTCGGGGGTCACGCCCTTTTTGTCCATCAGATCGCGATAATACGCCACGTTTTCGTAAACGTGCTTTACCTGACGCACGAGCTTTTCAGACTGCAGCGCTCTCATATCTTCATGCGCCATCGTCTCAATTTCTTTTTGATAGTAGTTCTGTGCCATTTTTTTACCCTTTCTTTTTTTGCTTCGGAGCATGGAAAGCAAAAAGTCCTCTGCATTCCGAAGAAGAATGCAGAGGACGAGAAAATATCCCGTGGTACCACCTCTGTTCGCCGTTTC
>JAGBZZ010000254.1 GCA_017652965.1 Clostridia bacterium
AAAGGAGTATCCCGCAAAGGACATGGCGGGGATCCTGAATACGGCACGTTGCGAGGCACTGATCTTATCCCCCATTCTCCGGGATAAGCTTAACATTCTGCGTGAAAACGTGTCCTCCCTTACGACCCTTGTCTCGTTTAGCGAGATGCGTGAGGATATCCTTTCGCTGGATGCCCTGATCGCCGAGGGGGCGGTGGCTATTTCGGCCGGGGACACCTCCTTTACCGACTATGATATCGATGCCGAGGCCACCGTCTCTATCGTGTTCACCTCGGGTACCACCGGCAAGGGCAAGGGGGTCATGCTGTCTCCCCGTAACATTCTTGATGATATGTCGAACGGCATTTATTTGTTCCACATGCCCGAGAAGACCATCTTTGCCCTGCCCGCTCACCACACCTTCGGCTCGACGGTCAACCTCATCGGCCACTACATGCAGGGGCTTGAGATCTACATCAACAGCGGCACGCGCTATATTCTGAACGAGCTGAAGCAGGAAAACCCGACCCACCTCGTCCTTGTGCCGCTTTACATCGAGACCTTCTACAAACGCATCTTCGCCTCGATCGAAAAGCAGGGCAAGCTGAAGCTTGTGCGCCGTATGATGAAGCTTTCGAACGGCCTGCGCAGGATCGGCATTGATCTGCGCGAAAAGCTTTTTGCCAAGGTGCTGGAAAACTTCGGCACGCGCATGAGGCTGATCGTTTCGGGCGGGGCGGCGCTGAACCCCGATATCATCCGCGATTTCGATGCCCTGGGCATTACCATCCTGAACGGCTACGGCATCACCGAGTGCGCCCCCCTTATTTCCTGCAACCGCAACAACTACCGCAAGGCGGGCTCTGTCGGCCGTCCGATCATGGATGAGCTTGTCAAGATCGATGCCCCCAACGAAAACGGCGAGGGCGAGATCTGCGTGAAGGGCACCAACGTCATGCAGGGCTACTTTGAGGACGAGGCCGCAACGGCCGCCGCCTTTGACGAGGAGGGCTACTTCCACACCGGTGACCTCGGCCGCCTGGACGAGGAGGGCTGGATCTACATCACCGGCCGCTCGAAGAACCTGATCATCCTCTCGAACGGCAAAAACGTCTACCCCGAGGAGATCGAGACCGAGCTTTCGCGTATTTACGGTATCGCGGAGGTCGTGGTCTATGCGGGCGAGAGCCGCGCCGACAGCACAAAGGAGCTGATCGTTGCCGAGATCTTCCCGGATAAGGAGGCGCTGGATATGCGCGGCATCACCGACTACGACAAGTACTTCCACGAGGAGGTCGCCAAGGCCAACGGCCACATGGCCCCCTATAAGAAGGTGGAATACGTCAAGCTGCGTACCGAGGAATTCCCGAAGACCACCACCCGTAAGATCACAAGATTTGCCATCGACAAAAAGGTCGACTGATAATAAAAAGAGACATCCTTCCTACGAGGGGTGTCTCTTTTTTTGCGGTAGCCGCGAAAGCTGTGGCTCGGCCACACCCGGGTACACTTGACAAGCGGCGCACGGGCGTGGTATAATGCCGTGAGGTGATGCTTATGACAATTCTTGAAGATCTGAAGGCCGAGTACCTTCGGCGGGCAGAGCAGCTTAGCTATATCGCAAGGTACGTCTATTCCATGCGCGCCTGCCGCGAATTTTCCGAGGTCTCCACCTTTTACCGTCAATGCACAAAAAAGAAGGAACAGCTTAGCATGATGGCCGAGCGCGGCCTTGCCGCCGTCCACGCCGTCACCCCACCGACCGAGGCGCGGGCCCTGCGCTATCGGCGGATGATCCGCTTTGAGGTCGCCTTTTACCTTTTGTGGTGCGAGTGGTATGCCGTCAGATACGACGGTTACCTGTGTGCGCCGCCCCGCCAAAGCAACCACGAGGGGCTCCCCTTCCGCCTCCATGATACCTCGGGCGGTCTTTACGATGCGAAGGTGCTGGAGGCCATCGATCGGCCCGAAGCCGTGGATGCCGAGATCTCCCGCTTCCGCGCCCTCCTGCGCGAGGGCTTTCGTACCTACGGCGAGAAAAACCTAAGGGATAGCGAAGCGCGCCTTGGCCTTTTGCGCCGTGGGCTTCCCTATTCGCTATAAGAAAAAAAGAGAGATACCGCACAAAATCGCGGCGTCTCTCTTTTTTGTATTAGACTCATGCACGCAGGAATATCCACTCCCGCGCGGCGGTAGCAGTAAAGGTGATCTCCTCCCCCTCGGTGCAAAAGGCAAGCGGGCGGCCGTCTGCCTTGGCGGCGCGCACGGAAAACGGAAGCGAGAAGCTTGCAAGGGTCAGGGGCTCACCGTACAGCGAAAGGCGGCACCCATCATTTGTAAAGAAAACTTCACCCCAAGTGTCGGATACGCTGACAAGGTAGCGCCCCTCTTCCCCCTTTGGGGCAAAGCCGAGGTATCCCCTTGTCATATCAAAGCGCATCCCCGCCGAAAGCGGCAGAAGGGCAAACGAGGCCATCGAGCGGGCATAGTTGCTTCCGCATTCAAACTCATTCCACGGGTTTCGCTTCTCGCCGTCGTGGCGGTCACGCACGGCCGACACTAGCCGCTCACACTCGGCGGTGCGCCCCTCGGCAAGGAAGAGCCCTGCCAGCGCATACTCAAAGCCCGTCATGGTCTCCTCACAGTAGGGGATCGGGATGGCGGGGGTCTTGCACCCCTCGGGATACGCGCAGATCACCGTGCCCGCCTCGTCATTCAGTGAGAAGAGGCGCCACATATTGGTGACGGTGCGCATGGTGGGCTTGAAGTTATAGCGATAAAGCGCATCCAGCGCCTTTGCCTTTTTGTCGGGGTCAAAGACGGGGGGTAGCCCTACCAGCGCGGCGTGCCAGTCTGCCAGCATCTGGTCGATCACCGAGCCGCCCGCCACCTGATACTTGATCTCGCCCGCCTCGGCGTTCCAGTAATTCTCTGCCCCGTAGCGGAGGACAAGCGCGCGGTCGGCAAGGTCGATCTGCTGGCAGAAGTATTCGCCGTTAAAGAGGGTGGTATTCAGAAACGCCCGCCCGTTTCGGTAGAGGGCGCGATAGCGTGCGGCGCGCGCCCCGTCACCGAGGGCATCGGCCATCCACGCACCCGCATCCAGGGCAAGCAGGTAAAGTCCCTCCAGCCAGGAGGAGGGGCCGAAAAGCTCCATATCCAGGGTGTGATGCTGGCGCCCCTCCAGGATCCCGTCCCCGTCGCGGTCCCAGCCGTCCGGGTTCTCCTCCGAGAAGGCAAACTCCAGCATCGAAAAAATGCTGTCGGCATGGGCGCGAAGCCACGCGGTATCCCCCGAAAGCTTCCACTCCCGATAGCATTTGATGACCTCGCCCATCTGTCCGTCAAGGCAGGCATGGGGGGTGATGCATGCAACGCCCAGCGGCAGATCCACGCGGAAGTGGCTTCGCCCGCTCTTCTCCAGGGCATAGCGCATCGTCACCTCGCGCAGTGAGCGCTCAAGCCGCGGGAAAAGGTACGGCAGGGCGTAGGCATAATTCCAAACGTGCTGACAGCTCCCGTAGCAGGAGCCGACCCTCTCGCCGACCCCCTCAAAGCCCCAAAGCTCGCCCCCCTCGAGGCGGAGGACGGTCGGGGATTTCAGCACCGCGAGATTGGCCGAAACGGCATCCCGCATAGCGGGGGAAAGGCTACTGCCGGCCAGCGCATCGCGAAAGGCGCGGGTGGCATCAAGAAGCGAGGTAAAGCGGGAAAGCCCAAACCCCGCGACCTCCCGTGCCCCCGAAAAGAGGGTGGCGTAATAGTTGCGCCAGGAAAGGTCGCGCCCCTCGGCATCCTTCTTCGGGCTCCAATGATTATAGGCGTTCGGCACGTACCAGGAAAGGAGAAAGCGCACGCGGCGGCGCTCACGCGCCGCAAGCGAGAAGGTCACCGTAAGCGTGGCATGATCCTGCTTACCGGGGGTGTCGTAGGTGCGCCCCGGCATCGGGGCGGCCGCCGAAAGGTTCTTCCAATAGGTGGTCACGCCGTCCATCCAGCCGCCGCGATACCAGTATTCCTGCATCCGCGCCTCCTTGGCATCGGTGGCAAGGCAAAGCTCGCTATAGGCGACCGTGTCGGGGGTGTCCTGCGCGTTTTCAAGAAGGATGCCGTGCATCCCCTCCTCCGAAAAGGCGGTATTGCGCGAAACGGCGGCAGGGTTTTGCACGGTAAAGGCCAGGGTATACTCCACCGTCTTTGCCGCGATATTCTCTACCTCCCACTCAAAAAAGGCGGCGGGCAGGCTACTGTCATCCTCCCGATGCGGGATAAAGGGATTAAAGGCGAGAAGCCGCACGGTGGCGGGAAAGCCCTCCTCACGGAAGGTAAGCTCGGCAATCGGAAAGGTAGCGTCAAGGTGCAGGTCGCGAAAGTGCGGAAAGCCCGCCATCGTATCATTCCCCGGGCCAAAGCCGAAGCCGGAATAGAGCCCCTCGTGATGCTCACCGGTCAGCCGATCGGCCGTATCCCCCTGCAAAACGCGCACCTCCTGCCGCCCATCGACCGAGGCCTTGACGGCAAAATGGGTCATGCCGTTACGGGTATTCTTGGCGGGGCGATTGAATATCTCAAAATCGGCAAGCTCGCCATTGCCGCGAAGGCCGATGCACCCACTCCCGATCCCGCCCAGCGGGAAGGAGATCCCCCTTGTCCTTTGCTTTTCGTAATGCATCCTATGCCCCCCTTTCGTTTTTCCTCATTATACAAAAAAGAGGTCCCCCTGTCAACGCCTTTCAAGAATTTGCCCTATCCTGCCCCTTTTCTCCAAAAAACGGCTTGCTATTTTGCCGCCCCCTGTGCTATAATGGCGGTAGAAACGCCAATCACCTTCCAAAGGAGACAGATATGAGAATTTCAACCTGTTTTGACTCGGTCGCCAAGAAGACCGGGGAAGAGCGCGCCATCGAGCTGATTGCCAAGGCGGGCTTTGATTGCTGGGATTTTTCGATGTTTAAAATGGCGCCGTACAACTATGCCGAGCGCCGCATTCTGCCGTCCGACCATCCGCTGGCCGGGGACAACTGGCGGGAATACGCCCGGCACCTCGGTGAAGTGGGCAGATCCTTTGGGATCACCTGCAACCAGTCGCACGCGCCCTTCCCCTCTAACAGTGAGGAGATCATCCCCTATCTCGCCCGCGCGATCGAGGCGACCGCCCTTGCCGGCGGCAAGGTTTGCGTGATCCACCCCGATAACAACAAAAGCGTTGCCGAGAATGCAGCCATGTATCGCCGCCTTTTGCCCGTCGCGCATGAGTTTGGCGTGGCCATCGCCACCGAAAATATGTGGAACTGGAACAAAGACACGCAGGAGGCCGCCCCTGCGGCTTGCTCGCACCATGACGATTTCCTCGAGCATATTCTGGCGCTGGACGACCCGCTTTTTGTGGCCTGCGTGGACCTCGGCCATGCCGAAATGCGCGGCCTTTCGACCGATGCCCCCACGATGATCCGCACGCTTGGCAAGCACGTGGCCGCGCTTCACGTGCAGGATAACGACTGCCACCACGACAGCCACGATCTGCCCTACTCAATGCAGATAGACTTTGACGCGATCGCCCGTGCCCTTGCCGAGGTCGACTATCAGGGCGACATCACCCTGGAGGCCTGCTATTATTGGAAGGATGCCACCGCCGAGGAGCAGCCCGCCCGCCTTGCCAACATGGCCGCCGCCGCCCGCCGTCTCGCCGCCGCCGTCGAGGGCTATAAAAAGTAATTTTGGCATACCCGCAAACCGAAAAGAGGAATTATGGCTTTGCATAGTTCCTCTTTTTTACATCTTCGTAATTTTGGTTTCAATTGTCCTAATAGCAGAGATAGAGTAGAAAAGGCTACGGCTACTCGTGGTGGCAAAGAGGAAAACTTTGCAAAGACAGAGCAGAAGAGGTCACGGCGAGGTAGCCTTCCCCGGCGGGGGAAGGTGTCGCGCATAGCGTGACGGATGAGGCGTGTTGTAAAGCGGTCGAAGAGGTGGAGACAAGGCTACGAAAGCTAAAAGGCTCTTATTAAACCTCTTCATACTTCCTTGCGGGACGCCTCATCCACCGCAAGCGGTCCCCCTTCCCCCGCCGGGGAAGGCTACCTCGCCGTGACCTCTTCTGCTCTGTCTTTGCAAAGTTTTCCTCTTTGCCACCACGAGTAGCCGTAGCCTTTTCTA